>JAPPIL010000218.1 GCA_028877195.1 Pseudomonadota bacterium | reverse complement strand
ACATTTACCTTGTCCATGTCTAAATTCAGCTCACGACTGACAGCTAGTGGCACGGTAGCAAAAGCTTCGTTGATTTCAAACAGCCCAATATCTTGCAACTTTAGCTTTGCTTTAGCGCAAACCTTGTTGATCGCTGCAACGGGGGCAGTGGTGAACCAAGCGGGTTCTTGGGCGTGCGATGCTTGGGCGACGATACGAGCAAGTGGTGGACAATCAACATCTGGGTGGGCGAGCACGAGCAGTGCCGCACCATCGCTGATAGAAGAAGCGTTGCCAGCGGTAATCGTGCCATCAGTTTCAAAAGCTGGACGCAATGTTCGCAGTTTATCGAGGTTGACGGCGAAAGGTTCTTCGTCTTTGGTGAAGGTGAGGGTGTTACGCCGTTGCGGGACTTCAACTGCGACGACCTCTTGGCTAAAATGACCAGTCTGCCAGCTTTGGGTTGCTAGCTGATAACTGCGCAGAGCGTAATCATCTTGGTCGGTGCGACTGATGCCATACTTTTTCGCACACAACTCGCCGTAATTACCCATCGGGGCGTTTTCATAAGCGTCGGTTAAACCGTCTAACTGCATGTGGTCAAGCAATTTACCTTCGCCAAACTTCCAACCAGTTCTGCTGTTCAGCAATAAATGTGGGGCATAGGACATGCATTCTTGACCGCCAGCAAAAATTACTTGGGCATCGCCATTTTTTAGTGCTTGGTCAGCGAGCATGACGCTCTTCAGGCCGCTGCCGCAGACGCGGTTGATGGTTAATGCGCAGACAGAATTTGGTAGCCCGCCTAACAATGCTGCTTGTCGGGCGGGGGACTGCTTGTTGCCAGCGGTAAGCACTTGCCCCATAATTATTTCATCAACCGTATGATTGTTAAATTGTTTTAACGCATCACTGACCAAAGGCTGAGCAATCTGCGGGGCTGTCAAGGATTGTAAAGACCCCATGAATTTAGCGATCGGGGTTCTCTTCGCATACACTATATGAGTCATTTTGTTCTCCAACAAATCGTTGACTTTATTCAACCATATCAATAGCCTTTCCGTCAATTTGGCGGGGTAGCTCAGCTGGTTAGAGCGATGGATTCATAATCCATAGGTCGGGGATTCAAGTTCCCCCTTCGCCATTACCGTAAAAATAAACGTGCCCAAAGGCACGTTTATTTTTACGGGCTAACAGTCGCCGATAGGCGTGGCTAGTGCAGCGGGTGATAGGAGGAGGGGGTGAAGGGGGAGGTCAAGATAGTGCGAAATGTTGTAAGTAAGTCTTAATTTAACAGTTAACCATCTTGCTTGCGCAAGATTGCAGTCTGGAAATTTTCTTTTGTCAGTTTCAGAAGCAGAGCCACCAAGAGCATATAGGTCTCTTAAACAGGCTGGATAATGTGTCCACTTTTTCGGGGGGGCAACACCAAGTTCAGCGGCAGTCGCAATCTCCCCTATAGTCGATTGGGGGTCAAAAGTGAGTCCGTTTTTTGATTCCGTGACAAGCAATCTCGCTACTGCCGACACTGCAGGTGAATAACCTGTTTCAACTTCCTGTGCTTGCGAAATTGTAGCAGGCGGCTTGCCTAGCGGTGGTTTTTTGTTTATCTCGTAGATGTCGCTAACCAACTCATCAATGTCAGTACCTGATTCAATTTCTGGTGAATACAAACTCTGTAACAGCGGCGGAAGCTTATCTGCAGATAGCTTATGGAGAACAGGAATAAACCTGCATTTGCCCTCTAGCTTGCGAAAGAAAGCTGCACTCGTCTCTGCCTCTACCCATGGCTTTTTGATTGACTGTTGAGTCAACAACACAAGAAAGTGAGTGCAGCCTTCGATGCCTTCATTGATTTTCTGGGGGATACTATCACCAGAGATTATTTCCCATTCAGCAAACCAGGTTTTAATACCTTTTGCCTGAAGTGTTTTAGCTACTTGCTTAGCGAGCTTCTTATCTTCGCTTGCATAGCTGAGGAAAACACGCGGCGTTTGTTGTTCGCCGTCTGTAGGCGAGTTTTTGTCGTTTTCAGTCATTATTTTATACCTAAACATGTCTGTGGAGTTATCATTGTGAGGCTTAACCCCGCTGGGAGGAGACTAGCAGACCAGCTGGGAGAGCGTCAACCACCACACAAGCATACTGTTGCCAAGCAAACCCTTGATGGGTTTTGGTTTTGCACAGACTGTGCTAACACATGTTTCTGGAATGTAATGCTTGTCTGAAAGTAGGGAAGGCACATCAAGCAAGCCGAGAAGGATACTATACGTGAAACTTAAAATGATAAAATTCAGGGTTCAGAACTACCGCAACATCAATGATAGCAGCTGGATAACCTCCGAAAACGTTACAGCACTAGTTGGTTGCAATGAGTCGGGCAAGAGTGCTTTGTTGAAGGCATTGCATAAGTTCAACCCAGCAGTTGAAGAACCCTACGATGCGCAAACAGAGTTCCCGCGCGATCGTTTTGCAGAGAATTACCGCGACAACGGCAACAAGTGGCCTGTGTGCAGCGTCGAGTTTGAGCTTACCGATGATTTTAAATCGGAACTCAAGAAGAGTATGAGCCATGATAAAATACCAGAAAGGGTAGTAGCTACAAAATATTATGATGGAAGTTTTAGTTTTGAGTATATCCCTGACATCCCAGACGACGCTATTGATACCAATGAACTAAACAAGGCACTCGATGATTTTAAAAAGGATGCGCAGAAGATTAAGGATGATACGGATGCGATACAAGAAACACTGACGAGCTTGGTAAACTGGGTAGATGAGCGCAAGGAAGACATCAAAGGTATACAAGATTTGCATAGAGAAAGTGGCATTGCTCTACTGGAAAAAATTCGGAATGAATCCGATCAATACTCACAGCAGGGTATGGCTGATTCAGTTCAGGATCTTCAGAGCAAAATAGACGACCTGCTCACTAGAGCAAGGACAGAGCCACTGTCAAAACAGCTAGACGGCGCAATAGAGGATGCGTTGCCAGTTTTTGTTTACTTCGACAGCTACGACCTGCTGAATAGTTCAGTGCATCTGCCGACGTTTTGTCAAGCACTTGCCAACAATCCAGAAGAGCAAAGCTTGCGGATGAGCAAGGCTATGTTCAAGCAAGCTGAACTTGATGCTCAAGAAATTAATGAATTAGGTAGTGAGGAGACAGCAAGCGGTGCAACTGATGACGCACTTAAGAGTGATCAGCAACGTAAAGCATTGCGTTTTGTAAATCTTAACTCAGCATCAGAAAAAACTTCAAAAAGATTTAACAAGTGGTATGGGCAAAGAAAGCATAAATTTAGATATGATGCTGATGGTAATTACTTTCGGGTTTGGGTATCGGATGACCGTTCTACAAACAGGTATGTCGAGTTGGAGGAGCGCAGCAAAGGTTTTCAGTGGTTCTTCTCGTTTTATACAATTTTTTCAGCAGAAGCGGATGATGGTCATAAGAACGCAATTCTGCTACTTGACGAGCCAGGCTTGCATCTGCACCCGACAGCACAGCAGGAACTTTTGTCTTTTTTTGATAAGTTGGCAGAAAAAAATCCTATTATTTACACCACGCATTCACAGTATTTGATCGACGATAAGCACATTGACCGAACTTATGCTGTTACGGTCAATGAATCAGGATACTCAAGTGTCAGTATCGATGGTTGGGAAAAAGACATAAAAGCAATCTTTCCTATTCAATCGGCAACGATGCACAGCCTGATGCAGGAGTTACTTCAGAGCAAGAAAAATCTTTTGGTAGAAGGTGCTACAGACAAGCTGTATTTACAAGCTTTGAGTGAACACTGCAAAAAGGATGGAAAGCAGGGATTGCCAGAGGGTATTTATATGACAGAATGTGACGGTGCTACCAAAGTTAGTTTTTACGTGAGCATATTTCTTAACCATGGGGTACGCCCAGTTGTCCTACTTGACAGCGATAAGGAGGGAAAGAAAAAAGAAGGAACTTTAGTCAGTGCAAGCTATGCTAAACACAAGGATGCTGTGATAATGTTGGGAGAGGTTTTCAGTCAGAAAAATTATGAAATCGAGGATATGATCGGCGAGGAAATAATCATCTCTGCTTTAGGGAGTATTGTTGGCGCTAAAGTTGAACTCAATCAAGATAACCGTAACGATAACTTGGTAGAGCGCATCAAGAATAAAGGCAAGGACATAGAACTTCCTAAAGGCTGGAAACATAAGGTAGCACAGCATATTACAGATAGGTGGTCAAACATTGATACGAAAGACATGCCCAAAGAAGTTCTTTGCAGAGCAGATGAACTATTTAAGAAAATAGCAAGGTGTTTCAACACGATAGGGCAGGAGGTAGATGCACCAGCAACAAGCACAGTTGATCAAGACACAACCACAATTTCAAATAAGATTGCTAAAGGCCAGGCGACGGAGAAGGCAACCCTTCATTGATGCACATTAAATGCTCTTCATGCCAACCGAGCTAGCTAAAAAGGCATATATACAGGCTAGGATGCATTTTGAGATGGACATGGAAATGTGTAGATAATCTCTGCCCTGTTAACTGTGACCTGACCAACCAGTCTACCTTGAGATTGTGCCATCCCTGCGCTTAATAAGCCGAGTGCCAACATGCAGATAACTGCTAGCCTTCGCATGCTGTTCATAATGAGATACTCCTTATTTAAGGGTAGTAATACGGCATCTACACACTACATCGCAGGCATAAATGGTTAGGTATATATTGTCAATGCTGCGGGATAATTTTTTTAGTGTTTTTATTATATTGGTTATTTGTTGTTATATCTTGGTAGAGGCATCCTGCTGTGTAGCTCCAGATAATGCTATGGTAAGTCCAACAGACATGAAGCAAGGAAATCATGCTGCATCTTCAACATCAATCTTTACACGTAGTTTGAAGGGTAACAGGTATCTGTTCAGAGTAGCCACACGGGGGGTTTCATTGCTTGACAACATTCTTGAAACACTGGCTCGATGTATGCCTGACATTGCGGAATATTCCTTCACTCCCATGCAAGCTATCACCCGTTTTAGTGCGTCGATTAAGTCTAGACCATCCTCGCCATGCATGGAAGAGAGCAAGAACTCTCTGCCAAACTCCGGGTTTTGCAGCTTACCCGACAACAGTTTGTCAAAAGATTCTGTTCTATACATTGGCCATCCTCCAGTACTTCTTGGCCTTCTCGATGTCTCGTCTCTGGCTCGACTTGTCGCCTCCAGTGATGATCAGAATCATTGTGTTTCCTACCTTTCCGAAGTAGACTCGGTAGCCTGAGCGATAGGTTATCTTCATCTCATACAAGCCATCACCCAGTGCTTTAACATTCTTTCTTGAGCCACCATCGGCAACTCTTTTCACAAAATCGAGCACCCTAGCCTGTTCACTCAGGGGTAGTGACTCCAGCCACTCTCTGAAGGGAACTCTACCGCTGGGTAGCTTCAGCAACTCAACCTTCACAATAGCCTCTCAAGTGTAACGAAAACGCATCACTTAGTCAAGGGGGAGCAGTCATTCTTTGTTATACACACTTATTTTTATTGACTTTTATGGTAACTATTCTTACTGCCAAACATGATCCTAACTTCTCATTCTTTACCGCGCAAGTTAGGTGGTAAGTATGCCAAAAGGTCAGCTTCTTCTTTCCTTTTGAAACTCATATAATACTTCATTCACCGCAGCTACATATGCATCTCGCTTCATAGCATTCATTTTCTGTTGGTTGAGCAATTTCCATCTGACCGCTGGAAAATCTCTTATTTGGCTGTGTCCACTGTTTCGGGGGGCAACACCAGGGCGAAAATAAATATGTGCGTCTTGCTTCATCAGATGGCAAGGGTTTCTCACGCATCCCTTACCCGCAAGCAGGTGATTTGTTTTTTGATATGGAAGGTGACCCATTGTATCAACAGGGATTAGAGTATTTGTTCGGTGTCTATTATCTTGACGCAAATAAAAAAGAAAACTTCAAAACTTTTTGGGCACATGATCATGAGCAGGAAAAGATGGCATTTAGTCAGCTAATGCAGTTTATAGCAGGGCATCTTGCACTGCATCCTGATGCTTACGTCTATCACTACAACCATTACGAGACAACGGCACTAAAACGTTTAGCTTGTCGTTATGCAATTCACGAAGAACAGTTAGATAGTTTGCTGCGAGCAGAGAAGTTTATTGATCTATATGTAGTTGTACGAGAAAGTATACGTATCTCTGAACCGAGCTATTCATTAAAAAATCTTGAAACTTTTTACATGCCTAAACGTGAAGAAACAGTAGCAATAGCAGCTGAAAGCATTGTCGTTTACAACAGGTGGCGAGTGACTCAAAAGAGTCGTTACTTGCAAGATATTGCTGATTACAATGAGCAAGATTGTAAATCTACCAAGCTATTGCGTGATTGGTTGCTAGATATTGCTGGAGGTGTCTCATTCGTAAAAAATACTGATGATGGTGCAATTCAGGAACGCAAAGAATGGGAAATTCAATACGAAGAGTTTTGTCAACGGCTAGAATCATCCTCTACACTATCAGCTGAAGTGCGAGAACGGCTAGCGCATTTGTTAGAGTTTCATAATCGTGAAGCTAAAGCAAAGTGGTGGCAACTCTTTGCTCGCAGAAACAAATCACTGCAAGAACTAATTGAAGACAGCGAATGCCTTGCTGACTTGCAAAGAGTAGGTGATCTGCAAGGAGAGAAACAATCATATCTTTACACTTACCGTTTCCCAGCACAGGAACATAAACTTAAAGATGGCGACCAGATTTGTGATCCATCTACGACAGAACGTATAGGCACTATCTTTTCTTTGTGTGAAAAAGAACTATTAGTAAAAATAAAGAGCAGCAAGAATAGAGAGAATTTGCCAGAGAGCCTATCAATCAGTATTGGTATGCCAGTCAATAGCAAGGCGTTGCGGTCAGCGCTATATCGTTGTGCAAAAAAGTTACTTAAAGGTGAGAAGCTTGGTGTTGTGCAAGAGCTGTTAGCAAAGCAACCGTCACGTGCAGAGATAGTTGACGGTATGAGTCTGTCAAGAAAGGTCTTACGTGCAGTCAGCACACTTGATCATAGTTATCTTTTTATTCAGGGAGCACCTGGCACAGGAAAGACACAGGTCAGCGCAGAAACAATCGTTACTCTATTACAGAGAGATAAAAAAATTGGCATCAGCGCTAACTCACATAAAGTCATTCATAATTTATTGGTAAGGATTGAAGAACTTGCAGAGCAAAAGGGGCTAAACTTTCGTGGCTTTAAGAAGGCAAGTAAAAATAATTCAGATAGTTGCTTTGATGGAAAGTTTGTTAAAAACATATACAGCACCAAGAATATTTCCGCTGATTATGATTTATTTGCTGGCACAGCCTGGCTTTTTGCCGATGAAAACTTTAGTGCTGAACTTGATTATCTTTTTATCGACGAAGCAAGTCAGGTATCTCTTGCTAATGTCATAGCAATGGCAGGTTGTGCACAGAACATCGTTCTAATCGGCGACCAGATGCAACTTGGTCAACCTGTGCAAGGGGTGCACCCTGGTGATGCAGGTTTATCGGTGTTGGAATTTTTACAGGGTGAAAATGCTACCGTTACAGCAAAGCATGGCATCTTTCTTGATAAAACATATCGCCTTAAGCCAAGTATCTGTAAATTTATCTCCGATGTTTTTTACGACAGCCGTTTGCAAGCCGAGGCAAGCACATTGGCGCACCATCTTGATTTACAAGGGGCAGCACACTTGCCTGACGAAGGCATTGCTATTATAGCGGCACAGCATGATGGCTGTAGTCAGAAAAGCGAAGTTGAAGGTGATATTATTAAAAATATTTTTCAGCAGCTGCTTGGCAAAGCCTGTGTTGTCGATGAGAAAAAACGTGAAATTAAGACGGACGATATACTCGTGATTGCCCCGTATAATGCACAGATTAATCATTTGCGTAATATATTACCAGCAAAAGCAAGGGTAGGGACAATTGATATGTTTCAGGGACAGGAAGCACTGATCACTTTAATCTCAATGACTACTTCTAGCGCAAACTATCTACCACGAAACATTGAGTTTCTCTTCAATTCCAATCGTCTTAATGTCGCTCTCTCGCGAGCACAATGCCTCGCAGTTGTCATTATCAACCCTCAATTGCTCATGACCCCCTGTCGGACGGTCAAGCAGGTGCGGCTAATTAATAATTTTTGTCGGCTGATGTCAGGAAACAAGATAGCCACTGCTGATGTCATTTGAGACAATTTGTTAATGCCTATTCTTTTGCGTATCTTTTAGGACTTCTAGTGCCCACTTTCTATCTAGGTAAGGGTGTGCAAATTGATTGTGGTAACTGCGTAGACAGCCATAGCAGCTTGAATCACAGCCACAATTGCCACTAACTCTGTTTATTGCGCTGTTGATTACTTTGCTGAATGCTTCTTCCTCCACCAACTGTGCCACCAGACCTGCACCACCTGGCACGTTGTCATAAAGCACAATAGCAGTTTCATCAGGGTCTTCACCGCCAGTTATGGTCACATTTAAATCATTATCGGGAACATTCAATTTTTCCGCTGCTCCTAGCAGAAGAGCATATGCAACAGAATAAGCATGCCATTCGTCGCAGAGTTGAGGAAATTGCAAGCGTAATATATCAGTCACTACTTCGTGACCAAATGAGAATTGCTCTAGTGTTTGGTGTTGCCCCCCAAAAAAGTGGACACATTATCCAGCCTGTTTAAGAGACTGCTCTTGGTGATTTCATTCCAAGAGCTTTATGAGGAGCAAAGCATAGCCCTTGTATGTAGTAAAGAAAGATCGCTGTAATGCGTGCGGGTAAATTGTCGCAGCGTTGCCTTGGGCATCAAGCAGTGCCACAGGACAAGTATATATATCTGTGTCGCACAAGTGCAGTTGATAAGCATTGGGATTGCTAGCGTTAGCCACTAACTCTAACTGCAACGAGGCTTGGGTGCCTGTATCTGCTTGTGCTGATAAAGTGTTTGTAAACATAATCGTTATCTGTGTCCACTTTTTTGGGGCATACCATTAGATGGTTTTGGTTAGCCGAACTTAAAGATGCTCTACTAGTTTGCCGATAGCCATACCGTTGACTGGCACAGGGGCAGTAGAATGAAACTTAAAACGGTTGCTTTGAGTCTCATGCTAATAGGCGTTAGTTGTAAACCAATGCATCGGCAAAGACATGACAGTGAGGCAAGCTTTGCCTACACTCCAAATGGAGGCATTATCACGGCTGAACATGGTGAGCCTGCTGGTGGTTTATGCGTGCTCCAGTATACTGCTATCTATGACACCCCCACTTTGTTAACCGTAGACGGTAGCATTAGCGACAAACAGTTGATGGAAGCTTTAGGTTATCTAGACGTAGAATCAGCCGAGGTGTTGAAGTTCTTTGCAGGGCTACTGGGATCAACTCTTGGTGGACGGGCGATGTGGAACAAGGCAAAGGCAAGTGGAAAGTTTTCTCGCGTCGGTATCGGTATCGTAGCTGGTGGCTTGACGGGGATAGTGGCGACAGGTCTTGCTGTTCATCAAGCGAACAAGCGGTCTGGAGAAAGGTATGACCCGCTACCGCAGGCTTACATCATGAGTCGTGAGTGTAAACCCGAACATAATCTTGTCGGCAATCGCCTAGCTGATACAGCGATATGTCAACAGTATAAGCGC
>JAPPIL010000160.1 GCA_028877195.1 Pseudomonadota bacterium | reverse complement strand
GTGCGATTGGGCGATTGCTTTCGTTATCTTGGCGATGTTGCGACAGCTAAACTGTTTTACGAAGATATAGTGCAAAGTTATCCCGACTCGCAAGAAGCGACAAAAGCAGATGAAAAACTCCAAGCATTGAACAAGAAGTGATTATCTTCGGTATTGAGACGAGCTGTGATGACTGTGCGCTCGCCGTGGTGCGCAACGGACGCGAGGTGTTAGCACAGGAGATCGTCAGTCAAACTGCTTTACACCAACGCTATGGCGGCATTGTGCCTGAATTAGCGGCACGGCAACATGTTGCGGATATCGGTGCGTTGGCTGAAGAAGTGCTGACCGCGGCGGCAATCAACTGTGATGCGCTTGATGCGATTGCGGTTACGCAGCGTCCTGGTTTGGTTGGCTCATTGTTGGTTGGGGCATCGTTTGCTAAAGGCATGGCTGTAGCACTTGGTTTGCCGCTTGTGGCGGTCAACCATGTTGATGCGCATATCTTCGGAGCTTTGCTTGGGTTAGCACCTGATGCGGTGAAATTTCCCTGCTTGGCACTAGTAGTATCAGGCGGGCATACTAATCTTTACCGCATGCAGCATCTGCTTGACTTCAAAGTCATCGACTATAGCCTTGATGATGCTTGTGGCGAAGCGTTTGATAAGGTCGCTAAACTCCTCAAGCTCTCCTCTTATTCAGGCGTGGCCGTTGAGCAATTTGCTGGTCAGTCGCAGCTTGCCCAGTCGCATTCTACCTCGCAGACCATACCATTAGCACTACCTGCGGTGATGCGGGGTAAAAACAATTTCAGCTATGCAGGCCTAAAGACCGCCGTTGCCAACATAATCCGTGCTGAACGCCTGACTGCTGACGAGCAGCGCAGTGCCGACCTATGCTACGCGTTTCAGGAAGAAGCATTCGCGCAACTGCTCGACCGTTTAGAGATGCGTTGCGACGCAACGATTAAATCGTTGATCGTCGCAGGCGGGGTCGCGGCTAATCACCGTTTTCGGACATTGTTGCGGCAGCACTTTGACTTGCCTATCTACTTACCAGCACCGCACTTCTGCACCGATAACGCCGCGATGATCGCTTCACTTGGCTACTATCTGTTACAGACCGAGCGCGGCGATGACTTGACCTGGCAGGTCATGTAGTCTTTCAGATAACCTCTCAATATCACATGCGTTATTAGATTTTATTTATTTTTCACAAACCAACAGCCGATGCGGTAGTGAATCGGTTGAGGTTTGCGATGCGTGGGGGATTATGTCTGACTGTGATGATGCTGTTAGTCGCGTGTCAGCGTGATTACACGGCTCTCTACGGTGGTGGTGATTATATTACAGACCTGTCTGCCAGCACCTTCGTTATCAAGCAAAGCAGTCAGAAGACGGAATTAATCAACTTCTCAAAACCTGAAAAAGACAGTTGCTTAAGAATTTCTGAACCTCGTAACCCCCCTCCTAGTGTCAATCACACACAAAAAGAACAGGGTGAGCTGACCACCGTGCGCAAAACACAAGACGGCCGACCAAAGGAGACTAGGACAGATGTCGTCGAAGCCGAAATCGACATCGGCATCATCATCGATGACTCACCTTCCCTCAAAGATAATGAACGTCAAGGGATAGCTAGAGCACTCGCCGACCAGTTAGCAACGAAATTGAAGGGTTCACATTGGCGGGTGCATATCACTGGCACGAGTAAGGGTGGCACCACAAGGGTTGGGGAAGTTACTTGGCGGACTGGCGGCAAGAAGGCTGACAAGATGTATGACTATATGGTGAAAGTAAAGGATGGGCGCAGCAAAGATTTTTACAACGAAGTCGCTCTTTACAAGGCACGAAAGCTCTCTAACTTCTTTCGCAAAGGCGATGATAATATCCATGCCTATATCATCGTCTCCGATGAGGATATGCAGTGCTATTACAATGATAAGTTTAGCCACTATTGTGAATTAGGGGCTAGTTTCAAGCGCGACTACCTTAATGCCCGTAGTGCGGCGTATGGGATCATCGCTAGCGAAGATGGGGAGTGTGGTATCGAATCAGTGAGGCGATGCTTTGGCACAAGAGGTGATTGTAGCACGATGAAGAAAGCAAAATTTAAGCGTAACGCACTTGGTTGTCATTCTGACAAAGAAGAAAAATATAATTTCAAATACGATGACGACAAGAAAATAGAAGACTGTGGTCGCGTTGGTAAGCATTTAAATTCCTGCTACAAGCGCGACGATGACTGGCAACATGCACGACAAGCATGGCTAAACAGCAAACTATTCACTGTTACCGCCGAGATCGGTGGCAACTATGACGCTATCTTTAAACGCATTGGTGACGACGTGGAATCCAAAACCCTTGAAATAAAGATACCAGCCGTGCCATACAAAAATTCTATCTCTTTAAAAGATAATAAAGGCGACATCGACGCGAACAGTGTCAGTGTCAAGGTAAACAACAGACCAGTTTCCAACTACAGCATTACAGGCAAGACCTTGACACTCAAAGGTGATATGCCAACCGTGTGGCCGACTGACACAGAGCTGGTGGTCTCTTACAAGCTGGCAGCGCAGAAGAAAAGGTTTGAATTACCACAGGCGCAGTTAGGCGAGGTGCTTATTACAGACTCGGTGCGGGTTTATGTTGATGGTAGTCGCACAGGCTTCAGTATTGACGTTGACGTTGACGTTGACGGCAATAAAGTAAATTACGTAGTGCTTGATGTTGCACCCTCTCCGAATACGAAAGTTAAGATAGAAGCAAGCTTTTTACCCACACGTTACTTCCTCAAACAAGCGAAACATCGGTTGCCAAACGACACTACCGCCTGCTTTAATCTCGGCAAAGTCGCAATAAGTGGTAACGCCGATAACGATTGTCCAATGGGTGGTGGCAGTATCACTAGTGATCATACGGACGACTATGTGAGCTTTATCGACAGTCAAATTAAAGTTGGTGATACGGTAAGATGTAGGCAGATGGTCGATCCCGTCAAGGTTCAAGCTGACGGTTTGAAGGTTCAACTTGCTGAAACATATGTCGGTGGGTCAGTGGTTTTACATATCGGCAGCAACAGCTGTGATGAGAGCCAGTTGAGCATCGAGGGACTGACGATAGATATAGCAGGCTCTTATGGCTGTCAGATGTTAGCGTCGCTGATTCAAAACCCCGATCAAGACGTGCGGGTAGTTTACAAGGCTTATGACCCGCAGAACACGTTTAGTTTAGAGCAAGTGCCGATCATCGACGCAACGATGACTCCAGACGTGAAGGTCAACGGCAAACAATTGGTCTATGAACAGGACTATCTGCTTGATGCCAGCGAAGACACGATAACTTTTATCAATCTTGATGATTTTGAAATCGACTCTAAAGTCGAGGTTAATTTTATTCCAAGTATTTAAAAAGTTTCGCTAACTGTGCTATACTGCTGATGATTTTAGGAGGGCCAGCAGTGTCAGCACAACTATCCAATCCACTATTGCGAGCGACGGATGTGCCGTTGTTCGATGAGTTCAAGCCTGAACATATAGCACCTGCGGTTGAACATCTTATCACCACCACCGAAGCAAGCCTCAAAGCGCTAGAAGAAGACGGAGGCACTAGCTTTCAAGATGTTTATCTTCCGCTTGATGCGATCGACGCACGGATAGAGCAGGTTTGGATGCCTGTGGTCAACATGCAGTCGGTGATGAACACTGCTCCGCTACGCAAGGCATATGAACAGGTTTTGCCGCGCTATGTTGCCATGTCGTTACGCATCAAGCAGAGCAAACCCATCTATGCGAAACTCCAAGCTTTGCTTGAGGACGGCAGTTTGACGGAACAACAGCGGCATGTCGTGAATTTGCGCGTCAATGATGCGAAGATGGCTGGCATCGAGCTGGAAGGCGAGCAGCATAAGCGCTTCAATGCTATCACTGCCGAGTTGTCGCAGTTAGCCTCGCAATTTTCCAACAACTGCATCGATGCTCGCAAGAGTTTTCAAATGGTTTTAACGCTGCCCGCCGAGACAGCTGGTTTAACAGTTGATTATTTGCGCTTTGCTGCCCAGAAGCATCGTGATGAGTTAAAGAGCGATGCTCACGCCGAGACGGGGCCGTGGTTAGTTGGGCTTGATGAGCCGAGTTGCTTGCCATTCATGCAGTATAGTGAATGTCGTGAGCTACGTGCCAAGCTTTATCGGGCGATGATAACGGCGGCAAGTGCAGCTCCTTACGACAACCGCGACCATATTCGCACGACCTTGCGTTTACGGCGTGAGCTTGCGAGTTTGTTGGGCTTTAGCACCTTTGCGGACATGCGTTTAGCTGACCACATGATGGCTGCTAAACCTGACAATGTGCTGCTTTTACAGCAGCGGCTGCGTGCTGCTACGCACGCGCAAGTGCAGGCTGAACATGCGGAACTGACGGAGTTTGCCCGTGCGCATGGGCAGTCCGAGCCAGTGGGTCATCACGACATGTTTTATTGGGTGCGCAGAATGTCGGAAGAGCGCTTTAGTATCAGCGATAACGAGTTGCGGCGCTACTTGCCTTTGCCCAAAGTGTTAGAGGGTATGTTCTCTTTGTGTGAGGAGCTGTTTGCGATTAAAATCGAGGCATGTCAGGCGCAGGTATGGCATACGGACGTTAAGTTTTACCGAGTGTATGACCAAGACCACAAGCATCTGGCATCGTTTTATCTCGACCCTTACAGTCGTTCAGGTTTGAAGAATAGTGGGGCATGGGTAACTTACTACCGCAGCCGCAACCCAGACACCAAGCCTGTAACGCAAGTAACCTGTAATTTTTCTTCGCCTGTTGAGGGTATGCCGTCGTTGTTAAACTTTCGTGATGTATTGACACTTTTCCATGAGTTTGGGCATGCGGTACATCACATGTTGACGGTAGCTGACTATAACTACAACTCTGGCGCTAGTGGCGTGGAGTGGGATGTCGTCGAGCTTCCGAGTCAATTTATGGAGAATTTCTGTTATCAACCTGATGTATTGAAGAGCATCAGCTGTCATGTTGAGACGGAAACAGCGATGCCTGATGATATTATCAAGCGTTTACAGAAGCATAAGCAGTTTCGTGCTGCTAGTCATATTGCGCGGCAGCTTTATTTTGGCACGACTGACTTGCGGTTGCATACGGACTTTGATTCTGATCGCGACGACCCCTTTGCGTTGATGCAGCGTGTTGCTAGTGAGACGTTGGCTTTACAACCGTTGCCTGAAGACAGGTTTTTGTGCAGTTTTGGGCATATCTTTGCGGGTGGTTATGCGGCTGGGTATTACAGTTATGCATGGGCGGAGGTGTTGAGTTGCGATGCTTTTGCCTTGTTTGCGGAGGGTAATGACCAGCAGGCTGGTTTGCGCTACCTTAATATGCTGTTATCAAGGCTTGGCTGTAAGGACACGGCTGAATTGTATCGGCAGTATCGGGGTCGCGACTATGACATCGGTGCTTTCCTAGCGTCTTATGGTTTATAGGTAAACAGTCGCTGCCGAGTGTTAGCTGCCATGTAACGCCTTCTCGTATAAAAAACAGATATTACTTATCCAACAAAGTCAGGCTTTGCCTCTCGTAAAACCACCCTAAAATTGGCTATAATACCAACATGCGTGCTGCCACATTTTTATTATTATTGTTGCTAGGAGTTGCTTGTCGGACGACAACAGCACTCAAGCCCAAGCTCCCTGCCGAGTCATTTGATGACACACATTTGCGCGATCTACCCAACTACTTTAGTTCCCCCGATCAGCGCAGAGTGAGCGCTATTCACAACTTTTTGATCGGCGAGTACTCTTTCCTGCGCGGCAAAATAGGGGAGGCATACAATGCTTTTGCGCAGTCATACGACCTTGACCCTAATCCCTACTCTGGCGGCAAGAGTATCCACATGTTGGCGGAAATGGGTCAGCTTGATCAAGCGTTGGTTGAATCCAAAAAACTAGTCCTGCTCTATCCTAAAGATTATTACCTGCATTATTTACATGGGCAGATGCTCTTGCGAGCTGGCTACCATCAGAAGGCACGTGGATATTTAGAAACTTCGCTACAGCTTAACGATGAGTTTATCGCCGCTTATCATGAGCTGATTAGCCTCCATATTCTTCAGAAACAACTTTACTTTGCGCTCGATGTTGCCAAAGACATGGTAAACAAAATCCCAAGCGCCATCTTCGGTTGGTCAAAGTTAAGCATGATTTACATTATGCTTAACGAGAAACAACTGGCGTTGGAAGCGGCACGCACCGCCTTTGAGATGAAAAACACCGACCATAAGCTAACACTGCTGTATGCTTACACTCTTGAGCTGAACGGGCATTCACAAGAAGCGATTGCGATGTATGAGCGTTTGTATCGCAGCAATGCGACTGACCAAAATTTTATCTTTCACCTTGCGGCGCTATATAAGCATATCGGTGGGTTAGAGAGTGCTTTACAGCTGTTGGATGAATTGGCGAACAAGCTTGCGAGCACAAATATCGGCGTAGACATCCAGCGGGTGATAATCCTCTGGGAGTTGCGCGACTACCAGCGTGCGAATGAAATACTCACCTCTATCATGGCGATACACCCAGACAGCAACCGTATCATCTATTACAAAGCGTTAACTGAAGAAAAACTCAACAATCATGCCCAAGCATTAGCCTTGTATAAACAACTGCTTGATGATGCGGAACTTGAAGTTGCCGCTCGCTATCGGTTAGCGTTGATGTTCAGCCAACAAAAATCCTATCAGGCGGCTATACGGGAGTTACGCACTCTCGTTAACCACCGTCAGTCTAATTGGCAATTTTACGCCCTGTTAGCGAATGTGTATGCCCAGCAAAAGCGTTACGCATCAGCACTAAAGACCGTGCGAGCTGGGTTTAAGAAGCACCCACAGGGGTTGGAACTTTTGTTTCTACGGGGTGTCTATCAGGAGAAGCTCAACGACGTTCAAGCCTGTATCGCAACGATGAAACAAGTAATCAAACGCGACCCAACGCATAGCAGGGCGTTCAACTATCTCGGTTATCTGATGGTTACAAACAACATACAACTGCCGAAAGCGATGTTTTATATTCAACAAGCGTTGAAGATAGAGCCGAACAATCCGCATTATTTGGACTCGCTAGCATGGGGCTACTACAAGCTCGGCGATTATCAAGCTGCTCACCAAAACATCTTGCAAGCGTTACAGCGGATGCCAGACGAGCCAATAATTCTTGAACATTACGCAGATATTCTAATCAAGTTAAACAAGCCGATGGAGGCAACGGCAGCCTTCAACCAAGCGCTGTCGCATTTTACGGAGGCTCGTGATGTTAAGCGGGTGCAAAGAAAAATCAAGGATGTTGAGAGTAGTTCTCCTTAAAGTTTTTTTGCTCGGTGTCGTCTCTTGTCAGACGACCTCTCACACTTTCTTGCCACAAAGTATCTTGAAGCGGTATTTTTTGCCGTGCGGCAATTCGGGCGGTGTGTCGTTTAGGTTGCATTATCGTGCCAACTATTTATTTTCTGGTTTCATTGATTGGGATAGTGAGTTTGGCATTCAGGTTACGAGTCCGATCGGTGCGCCGATTGCGGCGATTGAGCACGGCAAGAAATCGTTTATTAACTTGCCGAATAAATATATCAGCATTGCGATTGATGATAGGCAGCGGATAATCATTGATGGACGTGATGTTGGCATGAACTTACAAGAAGCGTTGTGCGTTTTGGAGGGATACTTACATCGTGATTGGCATAGCGATACTGTGCATCAGAATGAGAGTGGTGATTTTGTAATGAGACACCGCAGTTATGGGCGTGATATTCATTTAACGGTTGGGTTCGATGAGTTTAGAGTTAAATTTACCAAAAGGTTTTTATGGTTCTCACTCGGTAAGTATACGGTCGGTAGTTTCGCTGATGGGCGTGGTTTCTTTGATGGCTACGGCTTTCGCTTGAATTGGAACAAGTCTTGAAGAAAAAAATAATTCTGACAGGCGGTGGCACGGCGGGGCATGTGATGCCTAACGTCGCACTTATCCCTTATCTTCGCAAAGACGGGTGGCAGATATACTATGTTGGTTCAAGGAACGGTATTGAAAAGAGTATCATTGCCGATAGCAATGTCCAATTTTATGGGATTACCAGTGGCAAGTTACGGCGCTACTTTTCTTGGCGAAACTTCACTGATTTTTTTAAAGTTGCATTCGGTGTGGTGATGGCATTTACAGTGCTGGTGCGAATCAAACCTTCTCTTATCTTTAGCAAGGGGGGATATGTCAGCGTGCCAGTGGCGGTTGCGGCGTTTCTCTTGCGTATCAAGATAATTACACACGAGTCTGACCTTTCTTTCGGTTTAGCGACCAAGATTGTCGCACGGTTAGCGGAGCAGGTTTGGGTTGCGTTTGCCGAGACATGTGAAATTTATCCTCATGCGCACTACACTTCGTTGCCGATACGCGACGACCTGTATTTGGGGGAACGCAGTCGTGGGTTTGCTCTGTGTAATTTCAAATCCGACCGCACAACGCTACTGATAATGGGTGGAAGTCTAGGTTCACAGCGGCTCAACAAAACCGTAGATGCGATACTTGATGAGTTGGTGAAGACTTTTCAGGTAGTTCATATTGTCGGTTCAGGTAATGCGAGTACTTTCAAACATTCACGCTACTGTGTGTTCTCGTATTTGGGTGATGATTTTAAGCATGTCCTCTCCATCGCTGATTTGGTGTGTAGTCGTGCTGGGGCTGGTTCAATTTTTGAATATTTGTTTTTACATAAGCCTATGCTGTTAATTCCGTTGGATGCGGGGAGTAGAGGCGACCAGATTCAAAACGCTGCTTGCTTTGAGAAGAAGGGGTATGCGATAAGTTTGCCTGAAAAAAATTAAGCGGCTTTAATCTGTTGAGCAAGATATACGAATTGAATCGCAAGCAGGAGAGCATCAAGCAAAAACAAACTGAACATCAGTTTGCGGAGAGCAACCAGCACTTCATTGAACGCTTTAACCGTGTTATCGCCCACTGACTTCCTCTTGACTCATATGTGCCGAGCAAGTGGGTCAGGAAAGACTATGATGGCATGCTACTGCTTGCTGTTATGTGGTTGCTGCACTGTTTGGCATGGCAAGCAATAGCAAATTGTGAAAATGATGCGAGCAAAACGGCGATACACTCTAAACATATCAACGCGAACTACTCACAGGCGACTCAATCGCCCATTCAGGGGCCTTGCAATTTTAGGATTATCCCTAACTAGCAGAGGTTGGATAATGTGTCCACTTTTTCGGGGGGCAACACCATGAGCAATTTATCGGTCTAGTCGGGAGTTGCGCTTGTTGTTGGTTTTTTGTTACAGGCACTAGCGCGGGTTTACACACTACTGCTAAATAGGGTTCGGCATGAGAGGAGGAGTCGGGATGAAAGCTATCGCAGGCGTATTGTTATCTACGTTTGTGTGGAGTGGGCCGTTGCAAGCTGGGAAGTATTCCTTGATTACCAGTGTGGCGAGGAACGGGGTGGGGATGCGGGTGAAGATTGAATCACCAGCAATGGACAATATTGCTCCTAACCTAGCTAACTACTACAAGGAAATCTTAATTGACCAATTGGCTCGTTTCAAGAATCCACTAGAAGCACACATAGATCTAACTCGTCACCACTTGAGTTCCATGTCCCTCAACTACGCCGAGATAAAGA
>JAPPIL010000227.1 GCA_028877195.1 Pseudomonadota bacterium | reverse complement strand
GTGTTCAGCATAAGGGTCAAGACTAAACAGCTGTCCATCTCTGGTTGGCAGTAAGCACACAGGCGTAGGGTTGCCCGCCCAACTTGCCAGCACGGGCATGAGATGTGCGGCATTGCTGGACTTCATCTTCTTATGCCGCAAGCCTTGACAGGTGCTTGGCATAGCTTTCAAGAAAGCTTCCTTGCCTGCCAACGTCTCTTGTAAGCCTTCAGCTTGGTTGATTTGACGAAAAGTTTTCAAAATTTCATCGGTCTTATCGTCAAGCTCGCTATCGCTCTTGCCCCAAATGATGACATTGAAATCTGCTGACACCAGTTTCTCTGAACCCTCCAACAAATTTCCAAGCAAGCCTTCAATCTGTCCGAGTTTGTTTTCAGAATCTAAATCACTGACATTCTTGCTGCCTGTTGCCATCGAATGGGCGATACGTCTTTTAAGTTCCAGTGATCTTTTTTCCTTCGCTTGATCGAGCAGATGAATGTTTTGACTGATCCAAAAGTGAAACGGCACAGATGAGAACATGCTCGCCATTGCCGCAAAGGTCTGGCCTTCAGGCAGGGTGGCAAGGCTTAAGGTGCGAAACTTGAAGTTGCCCAGTGTGACTGCCTGCTTGTCCCAAATGCAATCGGTCAAGGTGAGTTGCTCACTGACCGAAGCATCAAGGCAGCTGCTCGGTTTATGGTAACTAGCTGTGCCTATCCGTTCCGCTCGATCGAGATTTAAATATTCAAACAACAATCCAAACCATTTCTCACGTTTAAGTACACTAGGAACAAGCCCTGCAGCAGTTAGAGCTGATTCAATACCTTTGACTGAACGCTGAAACTTCGCTCTTCTCTCATCAAACTCTTGTTTGCTAATCTGCTGAAATTTTTTATCCGCAACAAACAATCCTTGCTTCTGTGAAGCATGCGCCTTGCTACGCACAAAGAAGAAAATCTTCGGCATGAAGTAATTCCCTTCACGTTGATTCTTGCGGTAAAAATTAACGCGAGCATCAGCAAGTCGCTTGTAATTACCACCTGCTTCACTAGACAGTCTTTCATGCTTATCAATCAACTCATCTACATTTGGTGATAACTTGTAAAAGACTTGTAGCCTTACCCCTTCACTGCAAGATACAAGCAAGTTTTCTAGCCCTTTACTCATATGATTTATCATCTCTTCTGTAGCACAGGTCATGTCAAATCCTTGTATTTCAAAGCCTGCACCGAGCGAGCCATCTTTGAAGATCATCAAATCTTTATCGAAATGCCAGAACTCCAGTTCTGATGCTAAACTAGGCATATATCTTCCTCCTAACTTGCATCGCATTGTCTAGTTCTTGACCTGCCGCAAAAAATCCTGCTGCTAAATAAAAACGCATGAGATACAGCATGTGCTTTTCTGGCTTGCCGCGTTTACTAAAGTAAAGCGTTGCTAGTACAAGCACAGGCACGCCGATAACCAGTGGCAATTCAAGTGTTGTGCCACTAAAGCATAGATTCATTACTGCTCCTGCGATCAGGGCAATCAGCAAATCAAATGCTTCAATGCTGCCGATTTTAAATTTTGCATCCAAATTTCTATGCACAGTAGAAGTGTTTATTGTCATAACCTCACCCCACTGCCGCTGATTGAAACCAGCGAATGATGGGTGGTGCTAAAAAACCGACAACACTTGCGATCACGACAAGCACCATGCGCCGCTTTGCTCCTTCATCACCGCCCATCGCAAGCATCGCTGCATAGAGCAGACCTAGAATTGCGACAGCAGGCAAGACCACCGACATCAAGTCATCGGTGAATGAGCGAATACGTCCTTCAAAGTTGCCACTACCCCAAGCGAGGGCAAGATTAGGGATTTTCAGCATCGCCCCACTGACCACTAAAAGATAAATTTTCCAAAGTTTTGTCATTGCTTACCTCCTTGCAGATAAAGCACAAGTGTTTTGAATTTTGAGCCATAGTTTATGAACACACAGTCGTCTGTTTCCGCATCGCTATAGCCAGTGCCAACCAGCTGACGTTTGCGAAAACTACCGTCTTTGCGCTTGATGACGAGTTCCATGCGATAGATCGTGTGATCATCTTCACAAGCATAGGGTTTGAGAAAATACTGTTTTTCACTTGGCTCTTCGTCGATCTTGAGTAGATACTCGCCGTAGGTATGATTGTAGAAACTTACTCCCGCGTAATTGATGCTGTCATCTCTCGGATCGAGCCAGCCGAGAGTGAGCGCTTCGCTCTTGGACTTAATTTGCATAAGATACCTCACTGTTAAGATTAAAATTTAAATAAAACTTCCCCTTAAAAAACCTTCCCAGTGTGGGTTTAGTTCAAGCTGCCCTCCTTTCTACACCTAGCGTTGATAGATTAAGATAGATGTCTTTGTTGCCATAGATGTCCCACTCAAGTTGAATCAGCCCTGCATTATGCGCGCGCATGAGATGAGCGATTCCTGCCTGCTGCAGCCTCTTGCTATGATGGCTGCGATAACAGAGGAGATAATCGTTATCTGCGTTTATATCCGCTTCTGGTATGAGAAAGTGGCTATCTAGAGCAAAACCATTAATCAATAGCTGGTAAGCACTAAGAATCGGGTACCCACTGCCAACGCTACGCACCCTAACTATCTTACCGTTCTTGCTTCGTCTTCCCTTGAACAGATCAAGCTTGCTCGCTGCATCTCTCAGAATCATGCTGCCACTCCAGAGAAATGCGGCTGCTCTGCGCACTCATGCTTAAGCTTTGCCAGTGCATCCTTGATCGTTCTATCTGCCTGTTCCCAAGTCATGCCAAGTGTTTTAGCTACCTCAAAAATTGAATAGCTGTGCCAAAACCGCAGCACAATCGCTTTCCTCTGCCTCGGCTTTAGCTTCCGTGACAACGAGCGTGCAATGATCTGATCTTCAACCGAAAACTTTACTGTCATGCGACCTCCTAAACTGGTTATTGAAAAAATTTGCCTCTCACTAATACAGAAAGCGTCAACCTGCTGGAAAAAAGACAACCTTTGTCAACCTCAAGAGGCTAGTAGACCTTGAGCGATTTGAACTCGTTTTCTGATTGCGCCACTAGTCAGGTGCGTTTTTATCTCTGATAGAGCTTTTTTCATGGTTTTGGATACAGATTGCTTACTAATTCCTATGTTGCTAGCTATTTCAGCAATCGTTTTGCCGTCCCAGTAATGAGAGGTAACGACTTCACGTTGTCTAGGTGTAAGAGCGAGAATACAAGCATTGAGAGCAACCTTGAGCAGGTGATGCCTCTCCTCATTCGCCATGGAGAACAGCAAACCTGCACATTCTTCTGCCGAGAAGGTATCCACCCTATGCGATGAGAGAACATATTCTTCTCTCCTGCCCACCGTAAGCGTGGCAAGATATTGCCTCCATACGCTCGGCGACCACTCCTGTCCTGCCTTCCGCAGTTCAGCATCTGACTTGACGCTGCCATCTTCGTTCAGCCATGGTTTTACCTGTGAGTTGCGCATACTTGTTCTCCCTATTGGTTGTTAACAAAGCCTTACGGCTAAAAACTGCATGTTGATGTATGCCCCATTTCCCCTAATATGGTGTTCATAAAAATCTAATACAAAGACTGAATATCTTGTCATTTTCCCTGACAATTGTCTCAATGCAGCAATCAAATTCATCGCTAAAACCTTTAAAAAACACGCCCCTATAGGCAGATCTACACAGCAAAAAGCTTTAAATACAGGCAGTTAAAAAATAACTAGTGCCAATCTCCACAAACATCACCTATACTCCATGCTGCTCTTGTGAGCAGCATTTGTAGGGTATAAATAGTTAACCTATATCATATGGATTGGAGACTATATATCTATGACAAATTGCATGTCTAGAGGAAATGATTCTTTTTTGAACAAAAATTTTATTGGAATAGTAAGCAATGAATATCACAACTGAATTAATGTTAGGCTTTGGGCGCACACTCAAGGCAGTTAGAGAGCGAGAAGGGCTAACTCAGAAAAAACTGGCTGAAGCTATGGGTATTAGCGATGGTTATCTCAAGCGTTTAGAGCGTGAAGACTTAAAACATATTGGCCCCAACGGTGTCTCAATAAGCCTGCTGGCAAGGCTAGCGGAATACTTAAGCACTCACCCTGCAACACTCTTTGCTGAAGTTATTTCTCACACTAAAATCGCACCACGTGATGATCGCGTTAAGACATTAGATAAAGCCTTAACCTCTATCTCTAGCGAAGCACTTGATGCCTTGCTTGCCTTGAAAACAAAGAAGAAGAAACCTCCGTTTGGCAATAGCTTGACTTGGACGTTTGACATGGCAGCGTATATGGCTAGCTTGCCAGACAAGGAAAGAGCTAGGATTGGACTAGAAATTTTACGCAGCGCGGTAGCCAACGGCATCATGAAGAAAAAGGAAGCTGATACACAGATGCAGAAGTTGTTTACGTTTTCTTCGTTGTAGTGGGATCATCTTAGTGAGTTTATTCACTAATCTCAAAGTTCGCCTGGTTCCGCAAGACCGAGATAGCGCAGAAGCATACTTCCCAGCCAAGTTATGTCGTAGTGAGATAGTTTTATCATGCCAGTTTTGGTATCAAATTCAGGTAGCTCGCTTTTATGCGGCATTTTGAAAATTGGTTTCAACAACTTAAGACGAACAAGCTGTTGTTTGGCTGCTTGTTGCATTTCAGCTGCGTCTGATCGTTCAATCCCCCCACCGACGTAATCAATCTTATGCTCTAGCACGCTGGCATGAGTTTCACGAAATTCCTTGTTATGCTTGTTTTTATTTAGGTAGGAAGCCAGCACTATTACCTGATCATCCTCTAACTCTGACAAAAGCCTCAACATTCGATTCGCTTCGGCTTCTTCCTTATCCTTGCCAGATATGCCATTAGCGACAATTGCAGCGATGTACTCAATCCTTTCTTTTGAATATGATTTAAGCGCGTGGTGCAGCCCCTCCTCCACCAAATTTAGCCTGCTGTCTTGATCTCGAAAGAGCTGTTCTAAATTTTTAATCTCGTTGTCTAGTGTTTCAATGAAGAGCTTGAAGCGATCCAGTCGTCTGCCAGAAAGTTTTTGCAAGAGCAGCCCCGATACTGCACCTAATGGAGGGAGAGCGCTACCTGCGACTTGCAAGATAGCTGTCAGGGTTCTTTCGAGGTTTGTTTCGTCCAGAGAAGGTTTCTCGCAATCATTTTTGTCACCATTGTTTAGCTTTACGTCCACTACTGATCCCCTCCCCATCATCACCATGGCTACAAAGTAGCGCAATATATAACGCAATTGCACCAACTTCATCATAAACTAAAGATGCTGCAGCAAAGAGACTGTCTTAGCTGCAGCATCTAACTATATTTTGTGCTTTAACCAGCTACTGGAGTGAAGACATCTCCATGCCCTCCGCTAACAGTAATTACACTTGGTTTAGAGAACACATCCCCATGCCCCTTGGGAGATGGACTAGAAACTTCGGGTGTTTTAGAGAATACGTCGCCATGACCACCAGCTAAAGCTGTTGCCCCTAAAGCTAAACAAGCAAATACTACCAAAAATTTCACAACTAACCCTCCTTCTCAACAGGATCAATCTGTAACAACGCGCACATTCTAACATGGCACACATCATTATCGCCAACGAGTTTTCCTGATGATAACATTCTTTCAGTCGCTTTGGTAAGCATATCCTTCACTTTCAGGGCAATGCTCATCGGGATGATGCCAGAGGTTGCATGTCCACCCGAAATATTTTCTTCGCCTTGCTCTTCAGCGAGGTGGGCAATGTATTTGGCTTTCAATGCCGCTACTTTGATTTTCTCCAGTTTTGACAAACCACTTGATCGTAAATCACCAAGAACTGGCTTCAAACCAGAAGGTGCGTTCAAGTCTTTCGCTGCCGCCCCATCTGCCATAAAAGCATCACCGATCATCTTAAAGAGCGCATTCTCCAGAATCTCGCCAACACTGGTATTAACTCCCGCGCCAATCTTTCTTCCTTCCGAAACATTCGCCCAGCATTCAGTCACTTCAACAGGATACTGCATGTAGAGCTGATAGGTTATCGGTGTGTCTTCTGCTGTGATGCGGAACTGTTTCGTTCCCAAGTTCTTTGAGGGCGTTGCCATAGTGATCTCCCAAGTCGTTTTATTCATCCTGCCCAACGTCTTTCCGATTAGCTGAAACGCAAGGTAGTGGTTGTGTGTCCACACGTCAAGGGTTAATTTGAGGGAAGGTTGATTGGGGTTGAAAGCAAAAGCCAAACTAACATGCCTGACAAGACAAATTTTGATCTTAAATTTGTTGGCAGGTAAAGTAGCATATCAGAGGTTTAAGTAATTGACAGAGGTTTGAACAAACAGTGTCCTTGATGAAATCGGCGCTATTTTAAAAACAGCAAAGCTGTCATAGGCATTCACATGCGGTGAAAGTTGAACTATAAAATGGGTAGAGGTTATTCGCTGTCATATACATCACTATTATCTTGCCACCCCCTTGATTCTGCTACGAGGATAATCAGCTCATTTATGTCCGCAAAGCATTCCAACATTTCTTTCTCTGTGAAAGGGATGGGGGCATTTGATTCTAGTGCTTTTAGTCTCATTTCATTGTTTGGAATTAGTCTTTCTATGAGAGCTTTGTAGATAGTTAATGCCTTAATTTTTAGTTTAATAAGGCGGGAAGGCATCTTGTCGGGTATTTGGTGGAGAAGCTGTTCGGCAGTGAGGATAATACCGTTAATCATAGAAGCTTGATGCTGCCCACCGCTGGATATTTTAAAACCTTCAACTGCTTCTTTGATACGGTTTTCAACTATTGGTGTCTTGTTCAGCATTTTTGTTCCTTTCATGGATATGGGCTGTTTAAGTTCTCGCCGTATGTCAGGCAGAAGGGCATTTGTGACAATATTTGCTGCTTTTGTAATGGTATCTTTGTTTGCATTTTTAAGTTTGGATTTGCATGCTTGCACTGCGGTCGCCAACACCAAAACAGCAACTGCTTTTTCAGGAGAATTAGCTGCCTCCTTGTAAGGTTTGGCAGCTGCGTTTTCTAAACGAAGTACCTCTTGTTTACACATGTGTACTGCACCATCAATCAAACCCCAGTCTCTTTCAACTTCATCAAGTAGTATTTGCGTGTCTTTTGTGAGTTCCTGAATAAGTGCCTCTGTTAATTTAATTGACATAGTTTTTTTTCTCACTCGTTCTTGTTTTATCCGGCCTTGTTGGGCAAAATTGAATGCCTACCGTATTTGCCCAACACCACCAAAAACTAAAGACAAAAAACATCTACCAGAAGACAACACAAACAATCAATTTGGCAAAATATAAACAGAGGGGAATTGTCATGAAGTATTTTGCAGCAACATTAGTTTTGTTTGTTTTCTCTGTCTGCAAGTCGATGCATAGGTAATGGGTCTAATAGCGTAGCCCATGACAGTTTTGCTATCATAGGCATTCACATGCAGTGAAAGCTGAACTATAAAATGGGGGGAGGTATCATAGTCTGCGCCAATAAGTAACCCACCGCTCATGTGGGTGTATCTTTATCTCCTTGCAACGCCAATCTACTTTTGCGCTGATTGTATCTTTATGTTTGATAAGCATAAGTTTAGCTTCTGTTGTAAGGCTAATTCCACGATGATTAGTCCCCACACGTGCTGTTAAATATTTTGCACCAAGTTCAGACTTAATCACACGTTGAACCTCTACAGGTATATAAAAGATGCTTTCTCTATTTTTATCCCAATGTATTTCCACCAAGAGTATATCGCAAAATGGTTTGTATTCGGATATTTCCCTGCCGACTTGAAGAGGGTCAACAGTCCACAACACTTTGAAAGTAGCGTTGCCTGTTACTGTCTTAATCGAAAGCTTCTTCTCGTAAATTTCAATATCGTAATCTCTCACAATTCCCTTATCAGGGACGCTTACATTTTCCTCACCGAATGCGTTCAGAAAAAAACCAGTCAAAACATGTTCCCGCAGAATACCAACCGCTGGGTTGCCTTTAGGCATCTCATGTTTCACAATCTTGAATGCTTTTGGTAGACCACTCGTCAACCTGTGGAGTCTTGTTTCTGATCTGAAAAAATCAATTAAGTTCTTATTCATTGGCATTGCCTTATTCGCTCGCGTGTCAAGTCGCAGTATTCTGGCGATATGTCATAACCAACCCAAAAGCGATTTGTTTTGTTGCTTGCTATTGCTGTGCTACCAGAACCAATAAATGGATCAAGCACTATGTCTTCGGGAAAAGTGTATAAGTTGATCAATCGCTGCGGAAGCTCAACAGGGAAAGGTGCTGGATGCCCTACCTTCCTAGCTGATACTGTTGGAAAACTCCAAATGCTCTTTGTCCATTCAAGAAATTCATCTCTGGCAATAGTCGGTTTATTTGCGTTGGGCTTACGTGCATAAGAACCTTTTGAGAATACAAGTATATACTCATGCACATCTCGCAACACTGGATTTGAAGGAGATTTCCAACTTCCCCATGCACATGACACCCCTGCACTAGACGATTTGTTCCAAATAATTTCGCCACGCATCAAGTAACCAATATCAATCATAATCTTTGCCACCATAGCGTTTAAAGGCATGTAAGGCTTGCGTCCGATGTTGGCGATATTCACACAAGCTCTCCCACCATCTGCTAATACTCGGTAACACTCGGTGAATACTAGTCGCAACAGTTCAGCATACTCGTGCATATTTAAATCATCGTCATATTCTTTGCCAACATTGTAGGGTGGAGAAGTTACTATCAAGTGTGTACTGCAATCAGGGAGTTCGTCCATGCACTCACTTGAATGACAATAGACTTGATTCAAAACATCTTGCGGAACGGAATTTTCTTGCGACCTTGCTGCATTCTTTTTGCTGTTATCTTCAGAAATTTTGGCATGCATTATACCGCCCGCTGCATGTGATCTAGCCAATAGATCATCCATCTTTGCATCCTTAAACATATTACGACCATAGAATTTACTTGCGTCATGTCCGAGGCGTTGAGATGTTCCAAAAGAACTTGTTTTTGTGCGAACGCCCATCCTATCTCCATTTTTTAGTGTCTGAAATATGTGATAGTGTAATGAATCACCATCATTTTCTCTACCTAATATTTGGATTGACTTTACGTATAATTAATCAAATGGCAAAGGGGGAAAGAGTAAGTGTGTAGATACCCCTCGAAACGTTTGTATAATTGGCGCAGATGCATACAGGAAAGTTGTTTACTTATGTTATGTTGCCGATGCGTTGAACAAGATATGACTGGGTAGGTCATGTCTCTGGAGGTAGTTTATTTTGCCTTATATGGATGCCACAGTCTCTTATGCCTCTCCAGCAGGCATCGACGAAAGAGAGCTGCATACTACCATCATAACGATATTCAATTATCAGCTTTTGTCTCAACTCATCAAAAGTAAAGTGTTTCGCTAGTTCACGCACAACATCTGTAATAAACAAGCACCCATCACCAGGGGCTATAGCGGCTTTAGTTCCAAAGAACACGTACCGCGGCAAACGCCAAATTACTGTTAATCCATGCATAAGAGTAGGTTTCAGATCTTCATCAAAGAATTCTTTCCCACTCTTTTTTCTGCTATTATATTTGGCAGAACTTTTTGTCTTGCGGCAAGCAATGTCAGTTTCAACAATTACCTCACCGTTACACGGTTCTATCTTGGCAAACACTCTACTATCAGCTGTTTGAACTGTAA
>JAPPIL010000092.1 GCA_028877195.1 Pseudomonadota bacterium | reverse complement strand
CCCCCCCCCCCCCCCCCCCCCATAAAAAAATAGGCATTACTTATGCAACAAAGCCCCCATCATCCGCACGGGATAACAGCCTGACGATGAGCTTGCTATTTGTTGTCAACAGCTGGAGCAGCCACAGTTTCATCCCAGCAACCTGGCTGCGGCTTGCCAAACTTAAGAGAACCTACACCTGCGCGATCATAGATATATTTTTTGTTGTCCGCTTGCCTTATCAACGTCATTGTATGTATGCCTTCCTTTGTTGGCTTTATTGCTTTTGGCTTTGCTTCTTTATTGTTTTTCAGATTCCCTGAAAGACACTCGACCTTAAGTTCGTCTAACAAAGCGTAGTCTTGTCCAAGATGATGAAGTGTCATAGTGGCTTGATTGCGATATTTTCCACCAAGACCATCAAAGTGTCGCAGTTGGTAATACTCATAGACAGGCTCTTTATTATTAGAAGCATAGCTACAGGCGGACGCAGACGTTATGATACAATCTTGAAGGTTTTCAAAATCAACCCTTAACTGGAATGCCACTGTGTCAGATTGACCCTCTAACGCAACATCCAAATAGACATAATCCTTATAGTAGGGCGCTGGATAGTCATCACCGCCCTTTTTTTTGACATCAGCATCAGCCACTGTCTCTAGACCTAGCGTTCTCCCATCATTTGACACCGCACATGCACCGAGCATCACCCACAGAGTCAATACCGCCATCGCTACTTTCATTTCTTCACCTCTTTTAAAATTACAGTTGTAATTGTGTTTAGGTGTTTTTTTTTTGGCTTAAATTTTATTTTGTATTTTATACAATTCAGCGATGCCTTGTTGCCAGGGCAGGACATGCACTCCCTCCCTTACAGATGGTTGTTGCGTGCGGCAAAAGATATAAGGATGTTGGTCGGTTATCTTGCGGCTGGTGCGTGCTAAACGCCGAATGTCTGTGATGTCAGGGTCGGTGGTGGATTTTATTTCAATCGCCAGCACCTGCTTGCCTCTTACCGCGATCAAATCTATTTCAGTCTGTCCGCCATCACCAGCAGGCAGATAGAAAAAACTAAAGCGCTTGCCACTCGCATTATTTGTTTTGATCGCTTCAAGGATAACAAGATGTTCAAAGAAGCGTCCGAATTCATAACTGCTCGGCTGTAGCTTGACTTCAAGGCTTGCCGTTGCTGCTCGTGCCACACCAGGGTCAAAGAAATAAAATTTAGGCCTGCCCGCCTGCTTTAGCCGTTCACTGCGATGATAGCTTGGCAACAGAAAACCGATCAAACTGTCTTGGAGCAAGATAAAGTAGCGGTGCGCAGTTTGACGTTCAACCTGTGCTTGGCGTGCGAGTCGGGCGATATTCAAGACTGTGCCATTTGCCTGTGCCGCTACCTGTAAAAAGCGCCAGAAAGGTTCAAGCTTGCGCACCAGTCCCGCCGCTTGAATCTCTGTGTGAAGATAGGTGTTGACATAGCTTGCCAAAAAATTACGCCGCGCCTCCGTATCTTCCCGCAAGGCTACTGCTTGTGGCAGCAAGCCGTAGTTGATTGCGTCCTCTAACTCAAATCTATCACCCAGCTCTATCGCACTGAACGGGTATAGTTCATAGGTGAGAGCACGCCCCGCAAGCAAGTTGCTGTTGCTTTGCCGTAGCTTCGCAGCACTAGAGCCAGTCAAGGCAAATTTAAGCCCATGCTTGGTGATGCCCAGTTGCACCAAGTCTAGTAGTTTGGGAATTTTTTGCACCTCATCAACCACAATCCAGTTGTTGGTGCGCTGCCTCGCACTTGCTTGTTGCCAATCCTCCAGCAAACGCATTGGGTCATGCAGGTAACGCAACTCCAAACGTGGGTTCAGCAGGTCGCAGTGATAATAATCATCAGCTGGAAACATCTCACCCAGCAACGTTGACTTGCCCGTGCCACGTGCCCCGAACAAGAAAAAGCTATGTGTTCTAGGAAGGTTAAGCGATCTGGGTATCATGGTATACAAAAATACCAGCATTTTGTCATACATGCTACACATTTTACAGGCGCGAGCAAACTGTCGCCGCTGGGCAAAGACATGATACTGAACATTTGTGCTTTGACAGTTTTCGTTATGTCTCGTAGGCATGAGGTTAGCTATACTTGGCATGTCTAACACTCTCTGCTAACAACAAATAATATGAACTTTGCTGAACCACATAATCTTCTCTATCTTTGGCTGCTCCCCCTGCTGGTTTATATTTTTTTGCGTGGGAACAGGTCATGGCAAGGACGGCTACGACGATTTGCAACAGATAAAGTGCTCGCTATTCTTTACCAGCGCCGCAAAATGCTGGCTCGCTATACTCTCTTGTTAGTGGCGTTTGTCGGGCTGGTATTGGCGTTGGCAAGACCACAGTTTACTTTTGCATGGACAGAAGTAAAAACCAAAAGCAAAGACCTTTACATCGTTGTTGATGTGTCCCAAAGCATGCTTGCTGACGACATAGTGCCCAATCGTCTTGAGCGTGCCAAACGGAAGTTGACCGACCTGTTGGCGAGGCTAACTGGCGAACGGGTGAGTTTAATTGCCTTTGCTGGCGCAAGTTTTATCCAATGCCCATTGACGCGCGACTACAGTGCAGCGAAACTATTCCTCGAACATCTGCATCCTGATCTTATCCCCGTCGCAGGCACGGTGATCAGCGAGGCGTTGGCGTTGGCATTAAACAGTATTGCCGAGAACGCTAGCCCCGTTGGAAGCGCGATAATACTGCTAACCGATGGCGAAGATGAGGGTAGCGAGCCGCTTAAACAAGCACAGCGAGCGGCAGCAGCGGGAATCAAGATATACCCGATCGGTATCGGTAGCGTTAAGGGCGTGCCTATTCCCGATCGGCAAGGCAATTACATCAAGGATGAGCGTGGTAATTTAGTCTTAAGCAAACTTGATGAACAGACGCTTCAGAAAATAGCACTCGCTACGGGAGGAACATACGTGCGCTCGGTGCATGGCGATTTTGATTTAGAGCAGGTGTATGACCAAGGGATAAGGTCTGTTCAGGCTGATACTACATCCACAGGCGAGCGCAAAAAAATTTGGCGTGAACACTACTACCTGCCTTTATTGCTCGCACTTTTGGCGCTGTTAGGGGAATTTGCTGTTGCGGTGCGGTGGGTAGTATTGCTGTTGGGATTGTGGTTTGTGCCGCCGAGCTTACAGGCAAGCGAGGCGCATGATGCGTTCCAGAACAAGAACTATGGTGAGGCGGCGGAACTTTTCCGTCAACAGGAGGGGAACGATAACCTCCAAGCTACTTACAATCGTGCGGTGAGCGAATACTTTGATCAAAATTATCAAAGCGCAGCCGAAGGGTTTGCGCAGGCGGCACGCAGTAAAGACCCCGAACTCGCAAACAAGGCAAAATTTAACCTTGGCAATGCTTGGGCAGCACAGGGGAAGTTTGCTGAAGCGATCGATGCCTACAACCAAGTTTTACAAAATCAACCTGACGACCTGAAAGCTAAAGATAACCTCGCTTGGGCAAAGGCAATGCTTGAACAACAACAAAACCAGAGCCAACAAGACCAAAGCAAAGCAAAGCAAAACGAGCAGAAGCAAACTGAACCGCGTGAACAAGCGAGCCAAGCACAAAGTCAAGCTGACAGTGAAAAGCCAAGGCCGGGCGAGCAGCAAAAACAAGAGAGCAAAGCTCAAGCGGATAGCGAGGCACGTAAGCAAGCGAGCCAAGCGCAAAGTCAAGCAGATAGCGAGGCGCGTAAGCAAGCGAGTCAAGCGCAAAGTCAAGCAGATAGCGAGGCGCGTCAGACAAAATACAAAAATTTAGAGGGGGATGAAGCGGAGAAATTACTGCGACGTTTGGATGCTAATATTGGCGTGAAACCGCGCTTTCAAGCTAATCCCAGAGGTTCTAAACAAAAATGGTAAGTTTGTTCAGCTTGGTAAGTGTTGTGCTGTTGCTTTACGCAGGGACTAGTCTCGCTGGTTCGTTTTCGGCTTTTGTGGACAAGACAGAGGGCACCCTGGCTGATCAGTTTATTTTAACGGTAGAGGTTGATGGCAAGGCTGATTCTAAACCCCAGCTGCCTGTGTTGAATGACTTTTCAGCAACGCCAGCAGGGACCTCGCATAGCACTGCGTGGATCAATGGCGAATTTTCAAGCAAGGTAAGTTACCGTTATATTTTGACCCCTGAACGCATCGGCAAGTTACAGATACCGAGTATGTCTTTAGTCGTTGATGGCAAGCAGATCGATACCTTGCCGATAACTATAACTATTAAGAAAGAGCTGAACACACCACCCACGATCACTCCTGCCGTATTCCTTGAACGAGAGTTTGCAAGCGACAGGGTGTATGTCGGGCAACAGGTGCTAGAAACAATACGACTGCATTATCGTGTTGATGTGCGTGATGTGCAGCTGGAAGATCGTCAGCTAATTGATTTTAGCGCGATCAATCTCGGCAAGGAGCGCCATTATCGCCGGGCGGTGAACGGTGTCAACTACAATGTGATTGAGCTAAAGAACGCTCTTATCCCGTTGAAGGCGCATGATACCCATGTTCCGCGCTATGGTTTACAGGTTCAAATTCCTTCTACGACTCGGCATCGCAATCCTTTTGATGATATGTGGGGGGATTTTTTTAGCACCACCAACTTCGTGCGCAAACGTTTGATTAGCAAGGAGTTTAATCTCCAAGTTTTGCCGCTCCCTGCGCCACCGACCGACAGCATTGATTTGGCGGTAGTCGGTGAGTTCAATATCGAGGCTACGATCAACAAGCGGCGGTTGACTGTTGGCGAGTCGGCGACCTTGACGCTTGCGGTAAGTGGCAAGGGCAACCTTCAAGGCATGCAACCGCTTACTTTTGAATTTACGGATGCCAAAGTTTACCCTGATAAACCAGAGATTAAGATGCAAAAAAATTGGGATACTGGGCTTACAAGCACGGCTGTCTTCACGTTTGCAATTTTGCCAGACCATGAGGGGGAGCTAAATCTTGGCGAGCATACTTTCGCATTCTTTAATCCTGAAACAGGCAAGCATGAGACGGCGACCCTTGATCTTGGGGTAATTGCGGTTAGTGCTGGCAAGAGCGAACAACGAGTTGTCGTCGGTGGCCGTAAGGATAACATGCCAGCAGTTGCTACTATCAAGGATATTCACCGTGGTCAGCGTTTGACGGTGAACCATAGTTTGACGGCAGCCTTGCGTTTGCGTTTGTTGGCAATTGCGGGGTTGCTGCTTGTTGTCTGTGGGGGGCTATACTTGTATCAGCGCTGCACTACACGCAGGGTGCGAATCAATGCTTATCGTGATTTCAAACGCTGCCAAATCAAGGATATAGTCGCTCTGGATCGGGCTATCCGTGCCTACCTGTGTAGCAAGTATGGGGTGCGGATGTCAGCGACGAGGCAGGAGATAAACTCCTCTTTGCAGACACATGGATTGGAGATAAAATTACAGGAGCAGCTTGATAAGTTTTTGCAGCAGTTGGAACTCATCTTGTATGCCTCGCAGAATGGTGCGAATGCAACGAAAATAATCACTGCTGGACGTGCGTTGGTCGAAGAGCTAGAGAGTTAGTGCTAATAAACAGTCATCTGTGTAGTCGTAGACAGCTGTATGTGGAAGTTACTTATGCGTTTGCTGGTGATTAAATGACTAAAAAAGTAATTATTATACTATCGTTATTTTCCCTACCGTTACAGACACAAGCGACACAGATAACGAGGGAAGACATCGGCAATCGGGTGCAGACAGCTAACAGTTACTTTGATGCGGGTGATTATCAGCAGGCAGTGGATACCTATCTCGCTTTGATTGACGGCGGGCATATCAATGGGCATCTCTTCTACAATCTCGGTGTTGCCTACTATCACATGCAGCGGTTAGGCGAGGCGATGGCAGCTTTTCTAGCTGCGCGGCGTTACATTCCTCGTGATGCTGATGTTGCCTTCAATATCAATTATTTACAGGGGCAACTGTCTGACCGCTTGAGTGCGGAGGTGATGGATAATTTTTTGAATCTCGTCAACTACATTTCTTCTTACATCAGTGCGAAAGAGACCAGCATCTTTAGTTTAATTTTGTTGGCACTTGGCTTGATACTGGTAACGGTGTTTATGTTTCGGCGGCAACTGATATTTATCTTTAAACTTGGGATATTACTGGTGATATTAGCGATTATATTAGCGATACTCAACCACACAAAAATACACCTCGCTCGGCAGTGGGGGGCGATCAAGAACGCGGCGACTGCTGTTCGTTCTGGTGCCAATCCTAACAGTGTCGTGCTCTTCAAACTCAACACGGGTGCACCACTTGCGATTATCAAGCATGCCAACACCTATCTCAAGATAGAGCTGTCCGATGGTCGGCAGGGCTGGGTAGAAGCGAGTAGTGTTGCTTCTTTCTTGTGAGCCAAACAAATTACGCTGTTGTTCAAGCTCGTATCGCCAGTCTGTGTCGGGAGTTGCAGCGTCCGTTGCCGCGTTTACTAGCGGTAACCAAGGGGCGTGCGGCGGCAGATATTGCGCAGTTAGCGGCTTTAGGGCAGCGTGAGTTTGGAGAAAATTTTCTGTCTGAACTACATGCCAAAGCTGACCAGCTTGCGCATCTTGCGATCGACTGGGTGTTTATCGGTGTGCTGCAATCGAACAAGATAAAGCATATCGTGCGCTTGTGTTGCGAGATACAGACACTTGCTTCTTTCAAGCATGCTCGTTACGTTGACCGCTATGCATCTGATTTTGGCAAGTCGCCTTACCCAGTCTATCTTGCGGTTAATATCTCTGCCGAACCGCAGAAGCAAGGCATTGCACCCGCACAAGTAGAATATCTTGCCGCTCGGATCGCGGCGGAATGCCAGCACCTAGCGTTACAAGGTATCATGGCGATTCCACCTGCCAAGTATTGCGATGCTGATTATCGCACATCGCTGCCACTGCCTTATCGACGCTTACAGGCCCTCAAACAAAACTGCGGCAACGGCAAACTGTCGTTAGGCATGAGTGCTGATTTGCGTTTGGCACTGCTGGCTGCGACGGACACTGTGCGTATCGGTCGCAGTTTGTTTGTGTAGTTTTTGTATGCGAGGCGAGAGCTTGCTAAAGAGATTGCTAAGGAGCAAACACCTGCCATTCTTCAGCGGTAAGCTCACGGGTAATCGTCGCACCAGTTTGTTTGAAGTCGCGGTATTGGACGGGATTGCGTTTGCAGTTTTTTATCTGGTAGATGTGGCGGTAGAAGCTCACATACTTGTTTTCTAATTCCTTACAGCGTTGATCCATCGACGCTTTACTCACCTGTTTGCGGATAATCATTGCCGTGCTGGGCATCGGTTCACCCATCGGCAATATGCGCATCTCGGCACTAGAGACAGGGGTGATTAGAGTATCAGCTGTTACCGCACGTCGTTGCCGATGCTCTTGGTAGGTCTCCCAATTGGGAAAAACGCGGCGCTGACAACCCTTGACATAGTAGACATTGCTGAAGGCAACGCTGATATACTTGCCCTCTAGTTTTTTGCAGACCACCGCCCTGCTTACTGGTTTGCTACCGCTTTTTGTCGCCAATGGTATCTGCCTGATAACATCCGCATCGACCTGCTGAACACTAACCCCCGAACGTGTAATCTGATAAGCTGAAGCACTTTTGTCATAACGCTTACAGCCCCGCACTTGGTATAAACCATCGTAATACGCAATGTATGCGCCTTCGTATTTTTTACACAAGCTACTAGCAGCCGCCGCCACATCAGCGCTGCCCACACTGACAATCAGCGCCCCAACCACCGCCAAATAGACCATCGCCGCTAAATGCCGCAAAGACATGCTCCCAACCATTCTCGTATCTGCATCCACATTCACAACACAATCTCCTGACGTTCACTCGGAAAGTATCTTACAAAAATTAAAAATTATTTAAAATAATCTGCAATTGTTTTAGAAAAACAAGCTGTTGATGTGATGACCGACATACAAGCGAAGCACCGAGATGATACCACACAATTTAACGGAATTTATCAAGCTCTTACGCCAACATAAGCAGTTGGTTGAGATAGATGTAGAGGTTGATGCGCATCTGGAGATCGCACAAATTCATCGCAATGTCATCGCCGCACGTGGCCCAGCACTTCTGTTTCGCAATGTGCGCGGCAAAAAATTCCCCGTGCTGACCAATATGTTTGGCAATGAGTTGCGGGTGGAATTGGCGTTTGGTCGTGATACCGTCGCCAGTATCGGGCGGTTGGTTGAATTCATGGTCGCGATGCCGATGCCTTGGCGCGACATGTGGCAATACCGCGACCTAGTGCCACGCTTCCTGCGCATTGGACGCAAGAACAAGCCTGCACTGAGCAACTTTATCACCAGCAACGATGCACAGATAATTCCAGCAACAACGAGTTGGCATACTGATGGTGGGGCGTTCTTGACTTTGCCGCTCGTGCACACTCGCTATGCGGGCAAGGATAATCTGGGCATCTATCGGATGCAAATTTATCAAGCTGATGAGTTAGGCATGCATTTCCAAATCGGCAAAGGGGGGGGGTATCATTTACACCTTGCTGAACAGCAGAACTGCGACTTGCCCACTAACGTCTATCTCGGTGGTGCGCCAGCGCTGATCCTATCTGCTATCGCACCCTTGCCAGAGAATGTCTCGGAATTCTTGCTTTGCTCGTTTCTGCTGGGGCGTAAGCTAGCGACTAGCCCCAATCCAATCAACAGCATTGAAGTGCCTAACGAGGTTGAATTTTGCTTGAGCGGTGTTGTGCCCGCAGGGGTGCGTCGTCCTGAAGGTGAGTTCGGCGACCACTATGGCTACAACTCCCTGACCCATGACTTTCCCGTCTTTCGTCCACAAACCATCTATCATCGTCGTGATGCAATAATGCCAGCAACAGTGGTCGGCAAACCAAAGCAAGAGGACTTTTATCTTGGCGACTATCTGCAAAAATTACTGTTGCCGATTATCTCGGTGGTGATGCCTAATGTGCGAGACTTATGGAGTTACGGCGAATGTGGCTACCACTCTTTGGCAACCTGTGTGCTGGCTGAACGCTATGAACGTGAGGCTTTAAGCACTGCTTTTCGGATATTAGGCGAAGGACAGCTTGCCCTGACTAAATTTTTGTTCTGCATTGATAAAACCATTGACTTGCGGGATTTCCCTGCGGTGTTGACCCACGTGTTGGCACGCTTCAACCCCCGTCAAGACCTGTATATCTTCGCTCAAACAGCGATGGATACTCTTGACTATACAGGTGAAAGTTTGAACCGCGGCAGTAAAGGTGTCATGCTTGGGGTGGGAGAAGTGCTGCGCACTCTGCCACGGGAGCTTCCCGCCCTTGCTGATAGTTGTGTAAGTGCAGCAAGAGTCTACTGCCCAGGCTGTCTTGTGCTCCAAAGCAAGGGCAAGGGCACGGAGGCGATCAAAGCAGTCCTCGCATTGCAAGCAGTGCAAAAGTTTCCCCTGCTGGTGCTAGTAGATGATGTGGAAGCAGTATTCAAAACGGCAGGAGCATTCATCTGGACGGTGTTTACGCGTTTCAACCCCGCTAGCGACATGCATGCTGCAGACTTTGTAACCATGGCGCATAAGACGAGCTATACGTTGCCGTTGTTGATAGATGCACGCATGAAACCCTCCTACCCACCTGAATTGGCATGCGACCCCGACACTGAAGCAAAGGTGGCAAAACGTTGGCATGAGTACTTTCCCCAACGTTCTTCGCACAGGGTCGAGATGGGCGATGCAACCAGCTTAACTGTGTAGGAGGCGTGGCAGGGGCTTTGTTGCATAACTAACATCTCTCCTTTTTTCTTGCGGAGGGCTTTCCCCCCTCC
>JAPPIL010000190.1 GCA_028877195.1 Pseudomonadota bacterium | reverse complement strand
CAAGCATTAGAGGCATCTAAACGTGATAGATTTGAAATGGCGACACGCCCTAGTGATGTTCGCCACAAACAGAGCGTTATGTAAAGCGCGTTTGGTCATAGCTCACTGCTCCTGATTGGTTTTGGCTGTAGCAGTTCATTCAAGACAAGCTGGTTAAAGCCTATTTTATACATTAATCCTGCACCTACACCATATCATTCAGGTGATTTTGACACCAGATGAAGAAGCGTTAGGACAACATCATCAGCCTAGCCATTACAATTTACCCCTACACTTAAGGCTGATCATGCCGACGAGAAGACTGCTACCTACAGTTCAGTATATGCTACATCGGATTTATCCCTAACAAGGATCTCGCCTGAAGCTGACAGGGAGAAAAAACTGTTTTTTTGATAATGGCAATGCCCCTCGTGTGAATGAGGGTGCATCATCTACCAACTACGAGTAGTAGATGGTTTGAACGACCGTTGTGGACGGCTTTCTGTCCGCTACCACGCTTTTTACAAACCTGCCAGTGATAGCATCTCTGTAGTGCTCCCCTCTAAAAGTGGACAGCCTATCCAGCTCCGAATTGAAGGAGTTGTGTGATGGAAAAGAGCAAGTTTGCTTGCTTTTCGATCGGAGTGCAGAAGTCTGGCAGCCACAAGATGCCTAACGTCTCTCCACAAACAAAACAAATAGATGTTACTTATGCAACAAAGCCGGGTGAAGTCGCAAATTGCATATTGAATTGGATGGTGGAGCAAGACAACCAAGCCACAGAATCTGTGTCCAATCGACTATTATCAATTAAATCAGGCATCTATAGCACTTCTCCTCTCATACCCGAAAGCGTGATCAGACAAAAATATCTCGAAAATCGGCTCTCAACACGGGAAATAGCTAAGGAGTTTTCGTGTTCAAAAACTTACGTTAGAAGCATGCTTTTGAGATATAACATTCCTCTGCGAACTACGTCTGACTACCGAGGATCTAAATGGTATGCCTTTGGCAAGCGACGGGTCAGAGGCACGGTTGTAGAACACAAAGGCGAGCAGCACGCCATTTCTGCTATCAAGAAGATGCATGCCGAGGGAATGAACACATCAGCCATCGCTAGATGCTTGAACGCCATGAAGCTTCCTACCAAGCAGCAGGGCAAGGCTTGGCATCACCACACTGTAGCAACGATTATCAGGCGGGAGGGGGTGTAAAAACTAGCTAGATGGAGGCCATGGGTAAATCTATCAGGCTCGCTTCTTACCTCTGCTATTCCCGCTTCCCTTTTGTTTTAGCTTGGTTACAGAACCACGACTGAGCTTTGTTATGTTGCAAACATCCTCAACGCTCATACCATTTTCAAGCATTCGCAGCGCAATTTCCTCGCAGTTCTCTTGCCGACCCTCTTGCCGACCCTCTTGCCGACCCTCTTGCCGACCCTCTTCCAGCCAGCCTTCACGACCGAGTTTGATCCTTTCCATAAGCCTATCCTTTGATCTGGTTATCGCCTCGACCTCAATTTCTTCTAGCACAGCCAAACTGAAGGCGCTATTGAATTTGGAGAAGCAGTCGGTCGCTCGCCCTAACAACCGCATCCGCTCATCCAATTCTAGCATCAAGCTGCTGCGAAAGAAATTAGCCACTTTCTCCTGTGTTAAGTCCCTGATGCAGTGCAATGGCAGTATGTAAGGGTGGCTTTTGGGGAACATCGTAACGATTTGCTCCTGACTATAGTCGGGCAGATGCAGTAGCTTGTAGCCAAAATCCAGAGCCACGTCATCGCCCACAGCGCATACACTCTCGGCAAACCTGCTGCGAAACCGCCTCGCCAACCGCCAGCGCCCCTTGGCGTTGGAAATCACAACGGGGATGACACTTGCAGCCAGATGTGTTTCAAGCAATGTCTGATAGCCCAATAACTGCCCAAAAAGTCCCTTGTCCTGCGAGCTTTTATGCTCAATCAGGATGATAACCTTATGCCCGTCCTTGGTCATTACCGAAGTGATCGCATCAGCACGACGTTCATCGCCTTCAGCGTCAGCGAATACCGTTGCCTCGAACTTGACTGTCCTCAAATCAAGCCTTGCCAACTGTTTAGCAGGCAGCAAGAAAGTTAGCAGTTCTGATATAAATACCCGATTGTTAGCGGTGATTTCTGCAAACAAGGCATTGTGTAGGGCGCGTTCGGTCACGGTATGCTGCTCCTGATTGATGTTGGCTGTAGCAGGATACTCAAGACAAGCTGGTTAAGCCTATTTCATACACTAACCCTGCACCTATACCATATCATTCAGGTAATATTGACACCAGATGAAGTGATAGAGCAGGCGTAACTACTCTCTCTGTTTTGTCCATAATCACTCGTATAATGAGGCTAACACGTCCCGCACCAATTTTGGGGAATCTCAAGTTAGGTTGTAACTGTGTAGTAGATCGTCTGCACCACTGTTGTGTTAGGGTTGTCTCCTGCCGCTTTGTTTGGCAAAAACTGGCCAGTGATAGTATCTCTAACGACCTGTCTGGCTATCTTCCCTTTCCTGCTCGCAGGAGAGTCAATAACCTCTCGGATAGTCGTGTTCGGAGACCCATCTTCCGTTCCATCATGCATGAACATGCCTGTGACAGCGCTTCGCCAAACTTGATGGGGTTATTCAACTCTATTCTCCGTGGTTCAGTGGCTAACACAGCCAACTGACCCTCTGTATCTCTATTCCAATCTACCCGTAGTTAAGGCATTCTACTGCAAACACCATATCTTCGTCAAAATGAATTTGGTGTTGCCCCCCGAAAAAGTGGACACATTATCCAGCCTGTTTAAGAGACCTATATGCTCTTGGTGATTTCATTCCGAGAGCTTTATGAGGAGCAAAATTATTATACTCCTCGAACCTTGGCGTGCACATTAGCGGCTTTAGTATAAGCTACCCCAGCTCAATATTGTCAAGCAGCCGCGTGTCGCCAAGCCGTGCTGCGACGAGTAAGACACTAGGTGCGGTGATAGATGCTAGCGGTGCAAGGTCAGCTTGGGTACGTATCTCTAGGTAGTCGGTGCTAAACCCACTGCTTGCGATGATGTTGCGAGCAGCGGCGATAATTTGTTCAGAGTTGCGTTCCCCTTGTTGGAAAAGTTTCTCTGCTGCTCGCAAGGCTTGATAGAGAAGTGGGGCTTGGCTTCGTTGGGCGGGGGTAAGGTAAGTATTGCGACTGCTATATGCGAGACCATCCTCATAGCGTTGGGTGGTAGCGGCGATAACCGCAATCGGCAAGCTAAAATCGCGAAGCATGCGTTTGATTAAGACCAGTTGTTGGTAATCTTTTTTGCCCAGCACCAGAAGTTGCGGTCGCACAGTTAGTAGTAGTTTCAGTACTACTGTCAATACACCTTGAAAATGGTTGGGGCGTTGCAGACCACACAACATTTCGCTACCAGCGCGGTTATGGACATAGGTTTGAAAGTCTGTTGGGAACAAGTCAAGCGCTTGTGGCAGATAAACGTAATCCACCCGCTGCTGACGTAGCAGGTGCAGGTCATCGTCGCGAGGACGAGGATAACTCGCAAAGTCTTCGCCAGCCGCAAACTGTTTGGGATTGACAAAGATGCTGACCAGCACCGTTGGGCAGTGTTTGCGTGCGGTGGCGATCAGGTGTAAATGCCCCGCATGCAGTGCCCCCATCGTGGGCACGAAAGCAAGCTCGGTTGGAGGCAAGTCTTGAGCCTTGCTAATAATTTGCATCGTTTGATTCAGTTGTGCGAAAGACCAGAGTGCGATGTTTACCGAAGCGCTCAATGTTCGTAATAACCTCACCGTTAAAACTCACCGTCATCGCATTCGTGTCCAAGATGGTAAATTCACTCTCTTCTTTAAAGTTGAACACATACTCACGCGGCAACAGAGTGGTTTGTGTTTGTTGCGTGCCATCAAGCTTTATCTTTACTTCAGTTGGGTAATGCACCATTAGACGCACCTGCTGCTCGCTTGTTGGGGTGAGGGGCGGCGCTATATCATCAGTAGTGGCCGCTGTCGCCGCAGTGCGGCTAGCGTTAGGTTGGTCTACTGCTGCGGATTCTACTATTGGACTGTGTGGTGCAGTTTGTGCGGTGGTTATAGCTTGTTTGTTGTTGGTGAACCAACTTTGGCCACCGAAGACCAAGATAAGGATACCTGCGACGATAGGCAACAAGAACATCAATGCCGAGAGCATGCGATAGGTGTGCCTTTTATTCGGCAGGGCTAAACTTTTACGCCGACGACCGTGAAAAATATCAGTCGCTATTCTAGTCTGTAGTTGTATCTTGGTCGCTGCGAGAGCAGGCGCTGGAATGCCTAGCTGTTTACAAATAATGCGCACAAAGCCATTGCTGTATGCTGAATCAGGCAACTCATCATGTCGTCCTTCCTCAAAGGTGATGATAAATGCAAGTGGAACACGGGTTTTAGCGGCAAGCTGTTCACGACTTATACCCAACTCTTGGCGTTTGTCCGCGATACTCTGCGCTAATTCAAGTAAGTTATCCATAAGACATGCCAACTATTCCATCAAATCCTCAAGGTCTAAATCTTCGCCCCATTCCTCTTCGTCAACAGTAGTGCTGGAAGATTTCTTGGTAGCAGACACTTCACTGGCTTTGACTGTGGAGCGGTTGCCGTCTTTATCCTCAACGAGGAGCATTTCATTGAGCAAATCCACCTTGATAACCGTAACCTCTTCGGCAGCGATGCTAACCGCTGTCCCGCGTTTAGGAAGTTTAGCCCGTTGTTCGCTGTAAGTTTCATTTTCATAATGTAGACAACACAACAGTCGTCCGCAACCGCCGCTGATTTTAGTCGGGTTAAGGGCAAGATTTTGATTCTTGGCCATACGCGTTGAAACAGGAAGAAACTCGCGCAAAAAGCTTGAACAGCAGTATTCACGTCCACAAACACCGATGCCGCCCATCAGTTTAGTCTCGTTGCGCGGCCCAACTTGCTTCAACTCGACGCGCAAACGCAAATCAGAAGCTAATCTCTTTACCAGTTCACGGAAATCAACCCGACCTGATGATGAAAAATACACCATCACCTTGTTATTACTTAACACTGTTTCGACTTTCAGCACGGTCATCGCTAGATTCAATTCTTTTGCCTGCCCCTGCACATGCTTGTGAATATCATCTATGTTGATGTCGCTGCTCTGCAAATCGTTGGGCGTTGCTTTACGGATTATCTTCTTCGCCGCTTTGCTTGTGCTTGGTTTGGCATTAGGCTTAAAATTAACCACCTCCGCTAAATTAAAGCCACGATCAGTATCGACGACTAGTTTATCGCCGATAACCACCGACATCTGCTCACGCAAAGCAAGATAAAAGATACGCCCCGCATGCTTGAACTGCACGCCGACAATGTTGCTGCTCATCGGCTGTCCCCCAAGATAGATTCGGCGCATAGCTGGATATTGAGAGGCACTTGCTGTTTTGCCAAGCGCTTTAAAGCATGTAAATGTCGCCGACGTTCCCGCACTTGTGGGGAAGGTTTAACCGTGCGGTTCATATACTCGGCATGAAGGTGCATCTCAAAAGCTGGTAAAAATTCCGATACCTTACAACCATCTTGCTTCAGATCCTTTATCTGTTTTAGCGCCTTGTTAAGGCTTGTTGCCGTAAAAATTTCTCGCACCTCTTGGCTGTAGGGGGTAGTAAACTCCGTTGTGGCTGCGACATAAAAATGAAAGCAACGCGATAGCACGGTCGGTAGTATCGCCGCCTTTTGGTCGGAGTATAAGAACACATAACCATGCGGTTCTTCAAGCATTTTAAGGAGTTTGTTTGCCGCTTGCTTGGTCATCAAATGTGCGTCGATGATAATAGCTACTCGTGCGGCGGCGTAACTGCGAACCTGCATGAACTCCTGTAACTTGCCCGCTGCTTCCACACCGAATTTAGTTGCGTTGGCTGTGAACCATAGGACATCGTTATGCTTTCCCGCTACAACCTGTCGACAAGCAGCGCATGCACCGCAAACTTTTGCACAAAAAATCCGCTGCAATAGCCACGTGAGCAAATCCCTGCCTTGTTCCCGATTTGGGCCGTAAAACAATATCACCTGTGGTAGCTTCGCGCGTGCGAGTATCTGCTGTAAACTCTGTTGTTCAGTCGTCATAAAATCCTATATCGCCAGCCTTGCACGCACTAGCTCCCTGGCCTGCTTGACTGCATCATCAACCTCAAGGCTAGTAGTGTCAAGCTTAACGATACGTTCAGAGTGTTGGGCATGAACTTGCCGATAACAGTCCCTAATTTGTAGGTGTTCTTGCTCATTGGTTGGGTCATATCTTGCCACCGTATCGTTGGTAGGACGCTGTGCCAATCTCTTTGCCACCGCATGGTAATCGCTTTCCAACAAGATAGTTAATTGTGGCTGGCAAGCAAAGCTTGTCAGCGCGATCACAGTCTCGACGGTGCGAGGCTCTATTTTTGCGATACAACCCTGATACACCCTAGTGGAGTCGATGTAGCGGTCGCATAAGACTAGTTTGCCAGCAGCCAGCGCTGGGGCGATTAGTTGCTGAACATGTTGTGCCCGCGCGGCGGCAATCAACATCAGTTCGGTATGTGGCAAAATTTTCTCATCCTCATCCTTATTCTTGAACAGTCGCCGAATTTTATCAGCGATGGCGCATCCCCCTGGCTCGCGTGTAGGGCATACCTCGATGCCATCAGCGGCAAGACTGGCTGCTAACCCCCTAGTTAAGGAGGTTTTTCCCACTCCTTCGCCACCTTCGATAGTAATGAATGTGCCCAACTCAAGCTCCTCATCAGCAGGAACGGTTAGGTTTATGCAAAGTTGGAAATTTTAGCAAATTCTAAAACCCTGCTTAATTTTGCGGCAATATAAACCATAGAGACTTTAAATAACGGAAAAACTTAAGTTTTCGGGCATTAACAGCGATAATAGAGAGTGGGACGGAAAAGTTTTATAGCGGTGATACCATCAGTTGCGAGCGATCTAGTGGTGGTGTTTATATCAGCCGCGACATGTAGAGGTTTTTTAGCTTGAGTGGCAGTCGTTACATCTTGGGAGATAAAATCGGCTCTGGTGGCATGGCCGAGATTTATCTCGGTAAGCAGGTCAATGAGGAGGGATTCCAGCGCGTATGTGTGTTTAAGCGCATCCTTCCGCATATAGCCAACAATGAAAGCTTTATCTCTATGTTTAGGGATGAAGCGGAGATTTGTCGGAAGCTAGTGCATGCTAACATTGTTCGCATTGAAGGCTTTGAGCGCATTGATGACTCTTATGCGATTACGATGGAGTTCGTGAACGGTAAGGATTTACGCTCGGTATTATCGGCATGTGAACGTTCAAAGATACGCTTAAGCGTGCCAATGGCGGTATACATCGCAGCTGAAGCGGCTCGTGCTTTACAATATGCCCATTCTAAAACTGATGATATTTCAGGTGAAGCTTTAGGCATCGTGCATCGGGACGTGTCGCCACAGAATATTTTGATCAGCTATGAAGGTGAGGTTAAACTCACAGATTTCGGTATTGCCAGTGCCAAGAACAAAACCACCGAGACCCAGACAGGCACAGTGAAGGGCAAGTATTCCTACATGAGCCCAGAGCAGATTCAAGCTAAAAAGTTGGATGGTCGCTCGGACATCTTCTCGCTCGGCATCGTGTTGTGGGAAGTATTGGCGATGCGCAAGCTGTTTCAAGCCAAAGACGATGTGTCAACGATCAATCGGGTGCGTTCATGTCGTATACCGAATGCTTTAAGTAAACTAAACCCTGCGGTTGACCAGGAGCTTGAACAGGTAGTTCTGCGTGCTTTAGATGCTGACCTTAACAAGCGTTACGCGGTAGCAGATGAAATGGAAAAAGCGTTGCGCAAGTATCTTAATACGCATTTCCCTAATTTTGTATCAAGCGATTTAGCAGCATTCATGCAGGAGAATTTAGCTAAACATTATCGCGAGAACCAAAAGCTGCTTAAAAAAATCATGCTGTTGCCAGTGCCTAGAGCTAGATCCATGAGTTCGGTTGCGACTGCTAATATCTTCAGGCAAAACAGGTTGAAGATAACTAGCACGCAAGGGGCTGGAAAAAAATTAAATCTCAACATTGAGAAGGATAAACAACCAGAACTAGAGCATACTCAAGCAACGTTCATGCCAGCCAAAACAATATCCTCACAAGAGATGTTACCACTATACGAAGAGTTGCCCAGTTCCTATAAGCCAAGCAAGCGGACGCGTTCAGCAATCGCTTCCAGCACTCGTAGCCGCAAACCAAGCAAGCGCAGCCGCAAGCAAGTTCAGACGACGGACAAGTTGCTGGTGTTGATGATCTTGCTGATGTCGCTGGCGATGGGTGCGTTTTACTATGCCAAGAAGCATACGCCGCTGCGGTTGCCGACAGGGGACAAGCTTTCTTTAAATCTCACGTCTGTGCCTGTGAACGTCAAAGTGTTCATCAACGGTGTGCCATTTCAAAATGGTGAATATGTGGCTACTCCTTTGACTATTAAGGCAAAGCCAGGTCGTTACGAGGTGCGGATATCGCGCCCAGGCTATCAGGATGCGATGTTTCTTTATCAGGGCAAGAAGGGGCAAATAGTCAATAAGTCTGTAGTGCTTTCGCCGATCACGAAGTTTTCCTCGGTGCGTTTTGTCAGCAAAAACGGCAAGAAGCAGTATTTGGTTGATGTTGAGCGTGGATTTTATCGTGGCAAGACCCCAACGATTTCAACCGATATGCAGTATGGTCGTTTGTATACCGCGAATATTATTTCGCTTGACATGGCTTCTAGCACCCCGATCAAGTGTTTAATCAAGCCACAGTCGCGATCAAGGGCATATCCTGACATTATCACCATCGATGGCTTGGGGAGAAGATGTTTGGGCAACAAACGCTCGAATTAGTTTTATCTACGATGAGGCTTTGCCTCTCGTGCTCTTCCCTCTTGTTCACAAATTGTTCACAAACATAGGCTGGGTGCATGTAGCCTAAAATTTAGCAAAGAAGACAACACGGCTGCAATAAATGTTAATCATCTTCGGGAGACAAAGCGAGTTTAAGCACTTCCCTTGCTTTATACCAGTGCACTCGCAATTTATGTGGTGTGTTAATGAGGTCGCTCACCTGCTCTTCGCTTAAGTAGTGTTTGTGGTCAGCTGCGAACCCTTCGTGAGCATCATAGAAATACAGATCATCTTCTAAAGACCTGTCAGAATGCAGAACCCGCTTTTCTAGTGCTTTGGGCGGTATTTTTGTATACAGCGGCATGGCGTTAAACATCACTGCCAATTCAATTGCTTCCTCATTGTCGAGGTTATTCGTTAAAATAAAAGCCGTCGCATATACAGAAGCAACATCTTGATGATGCTCATGCAGTTTCTCATCAATGCCTTTAGGTGGCTTTGTCATTGCTATGTGTTTACCAACAAACGCTGCTAGTTCTAGACGAGTATGCCCCTCAAAGATAGCCTGCGCTTCTTTGGCGGTTTGGATTTTCCTATGCAGATCGCCAAGCGTAATTCCCCTGATAGCGGCATCTGCATTGTAGCTATGTCCCCAAAAGAACGATGCACACATGCCGTTTAGAATTATCAATCGAAGCCTGCTGATCTGTATTCCTATCTGCATTTCTCACCTCATAACAATACAGCAGGTCGCTTATCATCATGTTGCTGACTTTACAACAAGGTTTAATACTCTTAAAGAGTAGGAATGGATGAACCTTGTTCAGCACTTGATCCCCGCTCAACCAAGAAGGTGGAAGAGTGGTGTTGGCAGCTTTGTTGCATAACTAACATCTATTTTTTGTGTGCGGAGGGCTTTCCCCGGCTTTGTTGCATAACTGAATTTATCCACGAAAGCATTGTGATAAGTGTAT
>JAPPIL010000021.1 GCA_028877195.1 Pseudomonadota bacterium | reverse complement strand
AAAACTCATTACTCCATGCAAACATTTGTTAAGCGAAATGGCGACACGCCCTAATTACAATGCTGCAAACAGAAAGGTCTACGATGCACTTGATGATCGCGACAAGTCCCTAGCGTTAGCGTTAGCTACCAGTGTTTATGCGCAGGCGATATTTTTTGACTGCAATGTGCGTGAGCAGTTTATCGACGATAGACCCCAAAAAACCGAGAGCACCGACACTTACGACTTGTATCGTGCCGTAAGCAGAAAGGATAAGCTTTTCGACTGGACACGTTTTGTTGAATGGCGAGAGATCAAGGCTCAAGATGGGACGATAGCCAAGACTGATGGTGAAGCCGATACTGTTAAGGGCAAAATGATCAATCTGTATTCACAGAACACCAACACGTATGTCAGCCTAGATAAACAATCAGATGTTCGTCAAATTGGGGCTACATACAACTTTAAGGTCGCCAATGATGGATCAAATAATGATGTAGATACAGTTGTTTGGCGAGGGGCGATAGTTGAATACAAGTCAGGAACTGATAAGGAACATCTGCTTGGTTTGCGCACTCACCATCACCGTGAGCAGGACAAGCTCTACTTGCTGTTAGCGCACTTCAAGGCAACAGGTGATGCATTGCTGTTCGATGAATGAGAGATAGACGAAGACGAAGATTACAATAAGACCTGTGCGGATACCGAATACGATGTTAGCTACTACGACCAAGCTGAAGATAAAGTTAAAGACGGCGAAGATGAAGTCCCTGCTGGTTTCAAAAAAACGAGGGAACACTTTTTAGTTGATGTAGCGACTGATTGGGCACATGGAAGTTATCATGCTGATCGTCTAGCCCCCGAACCAGCCTTCTTTGCTGGCACAGGCACAACAGATGCCAATATGGAAGAGTTTTACACGGCAGATTTGCCGACGACTGTTAAGGCTGAATAATAGGGCTATTTGTGGCTTTGTTGCATAAGCAACGCCTCAACATCTACCAATACTCGTAAGGGGCTGTCCTTATCAGCGTAAGCATGCATCAGTTCACGCAATGAATTGATTTCAGCCAGCGAGGGAAGTTCTTGGTCTTTAGGAATATGGATGCCTTTTAGCAACTTACTATAGTCTGGCAGATGGAGAAGAGATTCGCTAAAGTTCTTGTCTTCCTTCAAATACGAAAGCTTTGCGACCGCATACCAAGTCTTCTTCTGCACACTGTCAACCACCTTATAGGCACTGGTAAATGCTGATGCCGCGGCGTTATTAGGGATAAACTTATGTATTTGCCAGAATAGCGACCACTCTAACACATTGCGTGGCCCTGAATGAAACGTCCCCCAAAGATTGTTGAACTTATGGTTAGCAGGGGTAGTATCATCCCTGAACATCAGGTAGGCAATATTCTGCACATAAACATTGAACAGTGCATAGGTGAGCGAAAATAACGCTGTAGCATGCAGCTTGCTCATCAACCCACCTTTACCAGAAGCGATCAACGCATGCCCGCCCATCAGCAAACCGAGCACATTATCGGCGCTGTTCAACCAAAAGTTTTTCGTCTTGATCGGATTAAGCTTATGGTCAACGTGCGAGCGAAAATCTGTGTAGCGGGACACAACGAAACTAGTGCTCGCATGAACACTTACTTCCTTGCTCCAGCCACGAAAAGGTATAAAAAACCTCCAAGCACCTGCGTTGACAATCGCCTTACTACCAAAGTGTAAACCAACAATAGTGGCAGGAATAGCGATGACATTTAAGCCATTTGCATAGATGCGATCGTCTTCTTGCCGCTTATCCAATAACATCAACGCACGCTCGGCACGAAGAGTATTGATGCCTTTGGCACTTCGTAACACAAAAGAAAAAGCTGCCGTTGCAGGTGCAAGCACTCTCGCCGCAGGGCGCAGTTTACGGGACAAGATGCCTGCGACAAACAGAGCCCCGTAAAGCGCTTGTGAGCCTGATTCCAACATCTTAACCTTTGAGCGCGTCCAACTGTGATGACAGAAGGCAGCAAGCAAGTCCATCCCCTCCTCCTTGTCATAACTCTTAAGCAATGACCAAAGCAGGGCACGATATTCCTCAATCTTATAGTCTTCGTCTTCACATGCACCTGTGCGCACCTTGGCTTGCGTCAATGCCCAGTCAACATAAAACTGGTCGGTAATACGTGCAACTTTCGCTAACGTTGCGTCATCAAGAGCGTTGACATACGACTCAATGTCGTTAGCGAAGTAGGCGATAAAGTAAAGCTGTAAAGCCCGCAAGTTTGCGATCTGCTTCCTATCAAGCACCAGACCATTGTTTGCGACTGTATTGATCTTGATCGCTTGCACCTCGTTTTGCGCCTTGTCAGCAAGGGCGATAAGCGGCGCAAGTTTATGCCTAAAGTCATCTTTTAAGCGCGCCAAAATACTGCCACCATGTCGCACATCGACGAATGCCGCCTTGAACAAACGCTGATCTAACATTTCACCGTGAGTGCCGAGATGTTCCATGTCTCGCCAGCGCAAAATCGGAAACTGTGCGTGCAGACTCTGAAGACGCTCTTGTGGATAACCAAACTGCATTTTAGCCAATGAAATAGGATAGATAGGCGGGAAAGACAAGACCTTTATCTGGTCAGTTTGCTGCTCCCAAAACGGCGGTCGTTGCCAGTTGCGGCGATTAGGAATGCGCAGCAGACTGCCAAGCAAAATTTGTTTGATAAACATTGTCTCATAAGATGCCTTCAGTAGCGTGCGCATATTTTCTCGCCAGCGCAGGTGGATAGTGTTGCGCAGATGTTCACGCAACGCTTGGAGTTTTTGATACTTATCTAAAGCTTGCGACCAGTCAGCAGCTCGCGCTCGTGAGCAGTGGTGCGGGAACTCGCTCGCAGGCAGCACTTTATGTGAGTAAAAATAGACCATGCTCTTCTCCAGTTCCAGCGAGCGGTCGAGCATGTGGGAACGCATCTCCAAGCGGAGATTGTCCTTCAACTTATTTACCCTGCCAGTATCGGTGTAGGCGTTGGCGTTCTTTGCTTTAAGAACTGGGTGGCTACAGATTTTTTGTAGCACCCGCAAGGAAAAGCGCGGCGACAACTGCTTAAGATTAAGAGTGTCGTCAGCTAACAGTGCGCAGGGAAAGGTGGCACACAACAGATAGATGGCACGCATATCATCAGCTCTCAAAGTTGAGTTAGGCCGAAGTTTTCCTCAAATTCGCAAATGAGTATATGCCCGTGCGATGTCCATCAGTAAAAGAGATTTGCAGCGCATACCGACCAACGGATTTTATTTCAACAGGACGCACGGAATCATCAACTGTTCCCCTGTTGCCGTTAGTGCATTCAGCGCATGGGCAATTACGTCGTAGGGATAAGACATCATAAATACTCTCTTTACCGTCATCCCAAACGATCTTTAGCGTGCGGTCATCAACTTGACTGATGTGCTTTGCTACGCTCATAATCACCCTACTTCCATCGCAAGTGGAAGTTATCATCGTTGGCTTCCGTTGCCTTTGATGTCTTGGAAATAATACTCTCTGCGGCTTTGACGTAAGCGACCGCACCGTCAGCTTGTGGAAAACGCCGCACCAGCGGCAATCCCCTGTCGCTGGTCAGTGCGATGCGTGATTCCATCGGAATTTGTGCTAACATCGGCACATCATACTTCTTTGCTAGTTTTTCCCCACCGCCACTCAAGAACAGGTAGTGCTGTGTTTGACAGTTTGAGCAGATAAAGTGGCTCATCGTCTCGATAATGCCGATAATCGGGACTTTTGTCATCGCCAACATCGCCATCGCCTTCTCAACATCAAGCAAGGCAACATCCTGCGGGGTCGTAACGAGCACTGCCCCCGTAAGGCGAGCGACTTGCGATAAAGTCAGCTGAATATCTGATGTGCCAGGTGGGTAGTCGATCAGCAAGTAATCAAGCTCACCCCACTGCACATTGGTGAAGAATTGTTTGACCATTGAGCCAGCCATCGGGCCGCGCCAGACATTCGGGCTTTGTTTTTTCTGAAACATGGCGATGGAAATTACCTTCACCCCCGCAAACGTTGGTGGCACAACGACATCGGTCGCACGTGGATGTTCAATCGGTTCGGTGCGGGACACAAGCAGTGGAATCGACGGCCCAAAAAGATCAGCATCAAGGATTCCAACCTTAAACCCCTTATCTGACAGAGCAAATCCGAGATTAACGGCAGTAGTCGTCTTGCCTACCCCACCCTTGCCGCTAGCGATGGCGATAACACAAGTATCAGGATGAACACCGCACTGCTTGCTCGCCTGCTGAACAGAGGATCGTGGCTGACTAGATGCGCTGGAAGCATTACGTGGAGCGCTGCCTGGAGTGGAAGGTGTCGGGCTATCAACGGTGTGTGGTGGCATACCATAGTCCAAAGACTTCGGAGGGCACAGTAGCTAAATGAACAAAAAAAGAAAACTAAATTAGCAAAAAAAAACCGAAACTAAAATCATGGGGGCAACACCACTGGTGTTGCCCCCCGAAAAAGTGGACACATTATCCAGCCTGTTTAAGAGACCTATATGCTCTTGGTGATTTCATTCCAAGAGCTTTATGAGGAGCAAAGCTATTATACTCCTCGAACCAACCAGGTAATTTGCTGATGACCAGATCAGCAGACACGAGGTCGCTGACATAGGCATAATCCCGTTTAGCAGCCTCATCATAAGCTTTGGGTGGCAGCTTATTAGCATAGGCTGGGGATGTGAGCACTACGCATAAAAACAGAGACAGAAGTAATTTCGTTTTCTTGTCCTTTCCTCAATCAACACTTTCGCTGCTCCACGTTACATAATATTCATCAGGATCTAGATACCCCGAAACCATGCCTGATATACTTGTTACGTTCCCTTGTTCATCATCGGTGAATTTTACTACAACCCATCCACGATCTTTTTTTATTGTCATTTTACATTCGTTACTACTGCATTTTGCCCAGCCAATCAGCTCCTCGTATCTTTCCGAAAAAATCCCCCCCACACGAGTGTTTCCGTAGCCGTAGTTATACTCAAAAAAGACTTCTCCACTGATAGCTATGAAAGGACTACATTCTCGCCACATAATGGATGAGCAGAAGTCACCCGCGAATGAAAGCTCTATAGCGAAAGAGCCTCCCCTCCTTGGCGACGAAAATTTATATCCAACAACACCTTGCTCTTCAGCATCCTGTTGAACTTCTTCCCACGTTCCTTTACCTGTGTAACTTTCTGCGTTGACCGCACCTGAAAGCAACAGCATCGTGATCGCAACTATCCTAAACACTATATCCTCCCCAAATAGATCAGCAAAGAGGTGTCCTTACTACGTGTTGCCACCCTCATACAAGATCATTTTATTATGAAATACGTAGGTTGGAATCACTTGAATCTGTATTCATCTATTAGCCACATAACACCCTTACTCTGCGAATCGTTTAAGCTGCGTAAAAAGTCAGACTGCGCAGCGTCTATGCTGCGAATAGTCTCAATTTGCGAATCATCTAGGATACGATTGGCATCAATCTGCCAATCGTCTAGACCCTGCATGTCCTTATGCAATAACACAGTTGGAGTGTGCGTCAGAATGCCTGTCTAACGAAGAAGGTATTTGATTGTGGCAGCTTTAAACGTATCGGCGCAAAGAAGCTAGAGCCTGTAGTATTAGAAAAAATAACAGAGCTGGTGCAAGATACTTCCTTAGCCCAGAAGCTATTAGAAAAGACCAGAGCGATTCATGAGCAGAATCCCAAGCAAAGAGAGATAGAGCGGCTGAAGGGGAAGTTACAGGGGTTGGATAGGCAGCTGGTAGCACTTGCAGAAAGGCTCTCAGAGCTTCCCAGTGGCATTTCAGCGTCTCCGATCTATAAGCTGATGGCAAGGGTTGAAGAGGAGAAGGTTCGAGTCAAAGCCATAGCAACTTTAGTTGCATAGGATCGAGGTATCGAAAGAGAAGCTCAATATTCACTACTACATAGGAACACAGGGCACAGAGAAAGGGCTACCCCACCAGGGTAGCCCTGCCCTTTTTTTTTTGCTCAATTCTGAAAAATCTCTGGAAAATGGTTCGAGCACCTTGACAAAAAATGGGCGCATCAAGAGTCGAACTTGAGACCCCCAGCTTGTAAGGCTGGTGCTCTAACCAGCTGAGCTATGCGCCCCAACGGGTCTGATGTATCAAAGGAGGGCGAAAACTGTCAAAGGACTTTTGTTTGGTGCTGATTCAATCGGCAAGTTGTAACGCTCGCTCGTTGACGACATAACCAAGCTCTTCTGCCAGTGCTGATAGGAAGAGTCGAACATCTCTCACTACCGCTATGTCCTGAAAATCTTCGCTCTCAACGAAGACTTGACTCCAATGCTTACTGACTTGGCGATCGGCATAACCCCAGATTGACTTGTCGAGAGCAATCATGGCCGCTAGTCCTGCTCCTCCTGTCACTGTAGCGGTTTTTAGGAGGCGATTATTTCCTTCTTGTAGTTTAGTATCCGCATCTTCCATTACAAGCTTCTCTTGTTTTTTTACCCAATCCTCTTCTGCTTTTCGTAAGTAATCTAGCGCTCCTTGCTTTAAAGTGTCCAAGTCATCCATAAGCATTCTTGTTCTCTCGTGCATCATCGAAAAAACCTTATGCTTCCGTGGGTTGTAGTAATATTCAAGCTTTTCCTGAACTCTAGCTCGCTGATGATACATTGTGGCATCAGCATCACGCTTAACTATTGCCTTTAGCTCACCAAAATCGACATCGACGGGTTCTGAATCAGCTATTTCTCTTTCTCTTATTATTCTTTTCAGTCGTGATGCGCTACCGTCAGCCATCTGGAGCTCAGATAACTTATCAGTATACTCACTCATGATGGCAATTATTTCGTTCTCCGACAATTGCTCATGGCCACGGAAAACACCCTTCATATTTTCAATTTCTTTGAGTAATGCCAACGGTTCTCTGTAATCAACCTCATCGAGTGCTTCGCTTACTCTTTTATAAACATAACTACTATCCACCTGTGGGTCTATTTTCTCAAATTGTTCTAAAAGTCCATGAAGTCTACGCTCCCAATTAGCTCTATGAAAATTCCAAGCATTGTCAATTTTTCCAGCATCAGCAGCAAGATCATCTGCAATTTTTACCTTAAGCTGCACGTTCTTAATTAGCTCTTCAGTGGATTTTCGCACTCGCCGTGCATGCCGCCATGCACCTGCATAGCCTGCCGCTAACGCAATCGGTACGATAGCAAGGGACACCGCTGCTCCTTTCGCATAGCCCTTGTATTTAGCCCCAAAGCTGCGCTTTAATTCGTTGGGCAAGAAGGCAACCTCTGCACCATCTTGATCAAGTAAAGCCACCCGACAACGGTTATTATCTGTAAATATATTGCTTGGATACGAATCAGATTTTCTGCAAAGCAACAACCGATACGCTTGTGTGCCGTCATCTCGTTCAATTGGCACAGTGCCTAACATTAGCTTCGTATCACTGATGGCACTAATGTCGCTTACCGCTTGCCTAACCAATGGCTTACAAGAGGCGGTCGCCAGCAAGATGTCAATACTTTCCAAGTAAACATTACCCACTCCTCCAACCAATTAATGCTGTGTCGTATTAAAAAAACAAACTATCTATTTACTGGGTGTCATCGACCGTTTTTTTTTTGCTTGAATATCTTCCCGATTTTCAGCGGCTGCAGATTCTAAATATCTGAAATAATTGACATTAAAATTATGCATGACTGACAAGACTGCATGCAAACAAACTTGCATACAGTCTACTAGTGCCAATAATAAACCAGCTCAAGAGTTATTAACTCAATGCCTCAATGGATGATCAAAGTCACTTCGCACGACACGTGCACTAGCTTTCTCACCAGGGCCAGCGGCAGTGACTTCTACATGTCGGACTGAATCTTTTTGGTTCAAATCAATGAAGATATCCGTAGTTGCTCTGTGGCCTGAGGGTAATGGCTGTTCCCCGTCATAGGCTGATACCATAAGAAGATTATCTCCTCTCTTTGCTACAGAAGCTTCGATTAAAACTACACCTGTATCGTGTCCGAAGTTTAATTGGTTATAGGGAGGTTTGATGTTTGGGACTTGTAGCCCCATCTCTCCTGTGGGCAGCCCCTTCTTTGTGCCACTTGTATGCAAGACATCTACGCAGTTGATATCGTTAATTTGCATAGCTTGTTCCGCCTCACCTGAAATAGCAATGATATGGGTAGTTTTATTAATAGAATCACTATATGCAAAATACCTAAAGTTCATTGTGGAGTTTTTCTGCAAGTATTTTATCTCTCTGTCTGAAAAAACATCTGCATGCTCTATGGCCAATTCACCAAGATTAGGACATTTTGATCGAATATGATCACTACCTTGAGCAGTGCTAGTTGGCCCCACCCCAATGCTTTTAGTTGCTACACCTTGCTCATCAGTGGGCAAAGCACAGCCCAGCAACATAACCATCAAAATAAATGCCAACGCTCTCATAGATATCTCCTGTTTGTTTAAATATAAATTTATCCTTCAGGATAAATTGTCGGTCGTTTTTTTTTTTGCTTTAGTTTTTGTGCTGATCGCCAAATAATTTTTTGTGATTTCTGGGTTTGGCATAGTATTTAGCGGGACAAGCTGCTTGTTTGCCAGAGGCTGGAACAGGTCAGAGGTTGTGGTTCGTTATATTGCAGGTGACCTCCCCCCATTGTATAGTTCAGCTTTCACCTAGGTGAAAGCCTATGACAGCTTTGCTGTCATGAATTACGCGATTAAACCCATCATGAACTAAAGCATGAACTAAAGACTGAAGGGTAGAAAGAAATGTCAGACAACCCTCTGGGACTAGAAGGTATTGAGTTTATCGAGTTCGTGGCAGCGCGGGCAGATGATCTGCATCAGGTGTTCACGGATTTAGGCTTGTCATTGGTAAGGTTTAGTGCTGATGGTGATGTGCGACTTTACCAACAAAACGATGTGCGATTTCTGTTAAATTGTCGAGCTGGCAGTGTTGCTCATGATTTTTATAAGTGGCACGGATCTGGAGTAAGTGCGGTAGGCTGGCGCGTAAAAGACGCACAGAAGGCGCTGGCAACCGTCCGTAACAAGGGTGCGAAGCTGGCGCAGGGTAGTGATTATAGATGGGATGGTAAGCAGTTACCAGCAGTTGTCGAGGATGTTGGCGGTGCTCTGATATATTTTGTCGATGGTTACCGCAACCCTAGTCTTTACCAACGTCTCGGTCTCAACCAGTCGGGAAAGAAAGAGGTATTGCGAGATACTAATTATATCCGCATCGATCATTTGGCTTATGGCATTTTTCAGGAGCACTTGCCAGAGTGGACTGATTTTTATGAGCGCATCTGTGGTTTTGAGAAAGTTGCTAGTTTTGATATTCGTGGCGAACATTCAGGTATGAAATCTATTGCTCTGCGTTCTCCTTGTGGGCACTTTAGTATTCCAATCAATGAGGGAGTGGGCAAGAAGAGCACGATTAACGAGTTTGTTGCTAATTTCAAGGGTTGTGGGGTTCATCACGTCGCTCTGTTGACAAACGATATTTTGGTTACACTACGAGAGCTACAGGGTTCTATGGTCAGGACGTTGGCAATGTATCCTGAATATTACCACGATGTTTTTAAACGTGTGCCTAGTGTGCGTGAAAACCACAAGGAGATCCAAAAATACAACGTGCTTGTAGACGGTGATGAGGATGGTTATCTGTTACAAATTTTCAGCCAAGCCTTAATCGGTGGTTTGTTTTTTGAGTTCATTCAACGTGAAAACAATGACTCGTATGGCGAAGGTAATTTCAAAGCTTTGTTTCGTGCTTGTGAGTTGGATCAAAAAAAACGTGGGTATGTTGACTGACGGGAACACGAGAGGGATAAGCCATGCTGTCCGCAGCAACCTCTTGCTTTGGGGAGAGGGAGAGGGCTCGGCTTTGTTGCATAACTGGTGAAGCAACGGCAAGTTAGTGTGTAGCAAGAGGTT
>JAPPIL010000104.1 GCA_028877195.1 Pseudomonadota bacterium | reverse complement strand
TAAGACGATAGGGAGAGAGGTGCGGAGAGAGGGAACGTCTCTCCGCATAATAAAAGGAGAGATGTTAGTTATGCAACAAACAGTCCTTCTGTGTAGCTATGTTTGCCGCACATAGTTATGTGCTGGCTGGAGGTATAATTATTCAACCAAGACTATTGGTGTCGGGGTGTGATAAGATATTTGATACTTGTGCCGATATAGATGTGTTATCAAACTTAAGAAAATACAAAGTTAACAGCGACAGCATGAGATACATGGCAGAGCAGGTGCTATCTTCACAGACTAGGCGCACGTGTGGGTTGAGTATCAGTCTAGTTTCTAGAGCAAAAATCAAGCAATTGAACCAAACTTACCGCCACATTAGCAAACCAACCGATGTATTAGCTTTCCCGCAAGAACTGACAGTTGAGGAGGGTGGGCAGTCTATGCAGGTGATGGGCGATGTCGTTATCTGCCCTGATGTTGCTAGCGGCAATGCCAAGCGTAATGGTCAGGGTCTCGATCGGGAAGTGAGTTTTTTGCTAGTGCATGGTATCCTGCATCTGTGCGGCTACGATCATCAGACCGAGAGCGACGCGGCGATAATGTTTGCCCAGCAACGTCGTATGATGGATATTTTTGACCGTCGGGGGAGTTGGTTCAATTGTATAAGGAGCGATGTTAATGGCGGAAGCTGATGGGAGCTTGTTTAATGTTCTGCTCATCCTTCTGTGTCTTGTATGTTCAGCCTTTTTCTCTGCGAGTGAGACTGCTCTTACGTCTCTGAATACTCTCAAAGTTAAACATCTGATCAATCAGTCCAAAGTGTATGGCATGTTGAGCTACTGGCTGCAAGAGCCAGGTCGGGTTTTGACGACGATACTGGTGTTCAACAATGCGATAAACATATTTGCATCGGCATTAGCAACCGTATGGGCAACGCAGGCTTTTGCTAATAGTGCGGTCGGCATCGCCACGGGTATTATGACTATGTTGATACTGGTATTTGGTGAAATTATTCCAAAATCTTTTGCCAAAACCCATGCTGAACGCTTCTCGGTCTATGCCATTCTCGTTGTTCGTATTTGTGGTCTTCTTGCGTTCCCATTGGTGTGGTCTTTGGCGACGTTTGCTGATTGGGCGGTTAGCAAGATGGGTGGACAACAGAGGATGGCGAGACCACCGATTACGGCTGATGAACTGGAATTTATGGTTGATATGGGTGAGGAGCATGGGGTGCTTGAGAGCACGAAAAAGCAAATGATCGCGGGTATTTTTGATTTTGATGACAAGGCAATTCGTGAAATCATGACTCCCCGTATTGACGTGCTAGCCGTTGATGTTTTGGAAAGTTTTGATGTGGCAGTTGAACGCGTAATCAGCAGCGGCATCTCGCGCATCCCTGTCTATCAAGACACGATTGATAATGTTATTGGCATCCTGTTGGCAAAAGACTTGCTTAAGGTTGCGGTCAGCGACGGTGAACGGCGTAGTATCAGGCATATTATGCGTGAGCCTTATTTTGTGCCTGAAACCAACAATATCATTGATTTGTTTCGCAAGTTTAAGCTCACCAAGAGTCATCTGGCGGTGGTCATCGATGAGCATGGTGGCATGGCAGGTGTGGTAACGATGGAAGATGTTTTGGAGGAAATCGTCGGCGAGATTCAGGACGAGTATGACATGGAAGAAGAGAAAATCATTCGGCTAGCGGATAATGTCTATGAAGTGCTTGGCAATATCGGCATCGACGAGTTCGCCGAGCATTTTAAACTTTGCGAAGACAATATCAATGCCCAGATGGTAGTAGAGACGGACACCCTCGCGGGTTTGTTGACCCAAATGTTGAAAGACATGCCTGAAGCGGGGCAGACCGTTGATTTACAGGAGACCAAGATTGAGATTTTGAAGGTGGACAACAACCGTATTCAACGGGTCAAGGTGGTGGCAGCACCGACTTTGTTGCATAAGTAATGCTTATTTTTTTGTATACGAGAGGTGTTAGTCGCTCTACGAGCGCCAGACTCTGCGCTCATTCGGAAGCGAAAACAAACAAATATGCAAAACTATGAAGTCATCGTTGTTGGTGGTGGGCATGCTGGTTGTGAAGCAAGCCTGGCCGCTAGTCGCCTAGGGGCAAAGACACTGCTCATTACCCAAGCACTCGACAGAATTGCGGCGATGAGCTGTAATCCTGCCATCGGTGGAACAGCCAAGGGACACTTGGTCAAGGAAATCGACGCATTAGGCGGCGAGATGGCGAAAGCAATCGATGCCACTGGCATTCAGTTTCGGATCTTGAATCGCAGCCGCGGGCATGCGGTCTGGTCATCAAGAGCACAGGCTGACATGGGTCTGTATCAACGCTACATGAAGAAAACACTAGAAGCAGAACCCAACCTTCACATTCGTCAAGACACAGTAAACAACCTACTGCTGAAAGAAAAGACCGTGTGCGGCGTTGAAACCAATATCTTTGGACGCATCGCTGCTGAACGCATTATCATCACCAGCGGCACATTCCTCAATGGACTTATGCATATCGGCAAAACCAAGATTACCGCAGGACGGGCGGGCGATGCGGCGGCAGTTGAGTTGGCAACGTTCTTCCCAACCCACGGTTTTCGCTGCGGTCGCATGAAGACAGGCACTACCCCCCGCCTCGATGCTAAAACCATCGACTTCAGCAAACTAGAGCGCCAAGACTCCGATGCCGAGATAATTCCTTTTAGCTTTCGCACCACTGCGATCAACCAGCCTCTTGTGCCATGCTATCTGACAGCAACTAATGCCAACACCCATGCGATTATCGCCGCCAACCTCATGTCTTCCCCACTTTACAGCGGCGAAATCAACAGCACAGGCCCGCGTTACTGTCCCTCGATTGAAGATAAGGTGGTAAAGTTCCCCGACCGCACCCAACATCAAATTTTCCTTGAACCGCACGGCTATGAGACCTGTGAAATTTACCCTAACGGTGTCTCAACTTCCTTGCCTTATGCGGTGCAACTACAGTTTATCCGTTCCATCGCAGGTTTAGAGCAGGCCGAGATAACCCGTGCAGGCTATGCGATTGAATATGACTATGTATGCCCGCAAGAACTACGACGCACACTAGCAACCAAGCGCATCGCTAATCTGTATTTAGCGGGACAAATCAATGGCACAACTGGCTACGAAGAAGCGGCAGCCCAAGGACTAGTCGCAGGTATCAATGCCGTGCAGTCGCTCAACGCCGCCGAGGAATTTATCTTATCACGCGCCCAGTCCTACATCGGTGTGATGATCGATGATTTAGTAACAAAAGGCACAAGTGAACCTTACCGTATGTTTACCTCAAGAGCCGAGCATCGCCTATATCTACGTGAAGATAACGCTGACTCAAGGCTCACCCCTCTAGCAATACAAATCGGTTTGATCAACAGCACCGATGCCGACAATTTCCGCCAACGCCAGCAAGCGTTGGAGTCATGCTTGGCATTTATGCGCACGACAAAGACCGCTGCCAACAATCGCATCAGCGAACTCCTGAAGCGCCCGCAAGTATCAGCAACTGAACTGCTGACCAGCATCGCTGGATTGCGCAACTTCACCCGTCGCACCTTGATGAAGGCTGAAATCGCGATCAAATACGAAGGCTACATCAAGCGTGATGAACGCAATATGCGAATGCTGACCGACTTGGAGCAGGTAAAAATTCCACCCTCTTATCGCTATGAACAGGTTGAAGGCTTGCGGCAAGAATTGGTCGAGAAACTCACCCACGTGCAACCAGCGACTCTTGGACAAGCAGCACAGATAGACGGCATGACCCCAGCAGCGCTCCAGTTGCTACAGGTGTTTTTGCGGCGCAAAAATGCTGATAAATGCCATCCTGCCAATACTATTTAAGTTTTACTTATTTCATTACTAATTATTGATATTAAAAAAAATAATCTATACAGTGCCTCCTCATGCGACAGTATTTAGTTTTTTTATTTAAATCCTACGATCTAATTAACAGCAATGTATTTAAATTATTAAACAAGTCTGGGAAAAGCATGGCGACAAGCAATACTTTCACAAAAAATCGCGCAACTTGGACAGGATGGCAAGTTTGTAGTTTCACACTGTTTTTTGCGTTGCTAACCGCTAGCACGGCCATCGCCGCAAGGCAGCCAACCCCTCAATATGTTAAAGAAATTATCCAATTCAAGCACCCGATCGCCACCCATGCCAGAGTGTTGCTTGACTCTGTTGATTACCGCTTCAGATACGCACGTGAGCTAGGTTTCCCCAGCATCAGCGAATATCTCACCGCCAAAGCGACGGAAGGCATGTCTGAAGAAGAAGCACGAGGGCTTTACGAGGTGATGTTTATCAACTCCGAGTTGAGTGAATATGAACTTGAGCAGGCGCTCACCAACAATCCTAACCTGCGAGCTGACATCATCGCCACCACCACCCTGGCTACGGTCGCATACAGCCAATTGCTACTCCTGATGGAAGAGTATGACAACAACTACGATGACGTAATGCTTGTGAGTGCGGCATTTACCAGCGCCGCCCAAACGAGTGAGGGATTGGCATTGATGTTCAAAGCCATTGACACTCCTGATTTAACCGCACATGAGGTGATAGAAACTACGGCATCGTTAGCGGAACTGGATGCCCCGCTCCTCTATTCCGAGAAACTTAGGGATCATATTGAACTCATGGAGTTGGAGACCAGTTTAGCGGAAGCATTCACCGCTTTCGTAACTGCGCAAAACCTAGACATCGCCATCAAAGGAACGTTAGGTGAGTTTTTGTTACGCATCAATCACCTCCATCATCCCTCGCCTAAAGCTAAAGAAAAGCAAGACTTCCGCCGTCTTGGTCTCAGCGATGCGATGATAGCAATGACCCCCGATGGCTTCACAACGCTGGTAGCCAACGCTCAAAACTACCTAGCTACTGACACTGGTGTAAGCCGCGGGCAAGCCAACAAAATTCTCACGACTATCGGCAACGCTGATGATGATGCTAATCAAATTACGGAACTAGACTATGCCGTAATTATTGATCTTATTTATGAGGTGGGCACACTATCACCAGCCGTTTACACCTCCGCGATCGCTACTGATGTGCAGGAATATGAGCATGTAAAAGATTTATTAGAACATGAGCTTGACTATCTTGGAATGAATATGGCCGACCTCGTGTCGCTATTGCGTCATCCGCAACGTCCTGCCAGTCTGGTGCAGGTGCTACAACTCCAACATCGGGACTATAGCATCGCTGACATCAGGCTTCTTGAGCATGGGGCTAGGGATGCAATTCTTATGACTGATAGCACTGTAAGGCAAGAGTTTCTTGATATATTCAGTGAAATTCTTGACCGCAAACTGACACTCGCGGGCATCAACAAATTGACCCGCACCAAAGGTCAGTTTGTCTTTGCCTTGCTGGATGAAGGCTATGAGCTAGAAGATATTCAACCACACTATTATGACTATACGTTTTTTCAATAACGCACGCGTAGAGGAGCAAAGATGAAGTTACTCGTATTTTTGTCAGCAATCACCTTAGCAAGCACCGCCCTTGCTAACACGACTCCGCGCTATGTGCAGGAGATCATCAGCGGTAAAGCAACTGCTTTGACAAATAGAGCCTTGGCTATCGTGCAGTCTCCTCAAGTTCGAGCAGGCTTTGCAGAGGCGTTTGGCTTTCCTCTTTTTAAGGATTACAAGCAAGAAAAACTCGCTGAAGGCATGAGTGAAGATGAGATCGCGGAACTATATCGCACGATGTTTATCAACTCGGAACTGCAGGATTTTGAAATTGAACAGGCATTGACAAAAAGCCCAATGCTGCGGGCGGGCGTGATGACTGCCGCTTTTCTTGCCTCTAGCTATTTAGGGGCATTGACACAAGCTCTTGGCATCTCGACTTCGGAAGAGCTTACGGAATGGCTCAAACAAAACGAGCCTGGCGTAAGTCCCGCACAGTTTTTGGCAGGCATAAGCCAGACAGGTGTCATGACATCTGGCGGCTTGACGTTGATTTTCCCAGCGATAGACAATCCAGACAAAAATCTTGAAGAGATAACCGACGACATCGCCGAAATACAGATGCTTAAATTTGATATTCACTACTCCGATGCTTATGCTGATAGAGTCCCTGAAGGTCAATCAACTGAATCCAATTCAGCGATAAGTTTTGCGATCAGAGATGCACGCGGCAATATCTTGGGGGGAACTCTTGGTGATTACCTGCGCCGCACGAACCATGTTACGCCGAAAGCGATCAACGATTCAGAGCGTCAGTTCTTAACCAGTATCGGCATCACGGACGAGGCGATTCCAGATATGATGCCAAGCAATCTTCCTCGCATAATCGCTGACTTTGTGTTAGCTGGCAATCCAATCATGGGGAGTAACCCTAACCTCGTCGGTGAACTGGATTATGCGGTCGTAATCGACCTGATAAGCGAGCCTGGTTCAATTCATCCGATGACCGTAACTCCAAGAATATTCTTCGACCAACATCAGTATGACTATTTCAAAAAGTTTTTAGAAAAAGAGTTGGAATACCTTGAGATAACGATGGATGAACTAGTCTCTCTATTGCGCCACCCCGATCGCCCAGCCAGCTTGTTTCAAGTTTTACAAATGCGCCATAAGAATTTTACTATCCCTGACATCGCCGACCTTGAGTATGAGACGATGGACGCGATCATCATCTCTAATCACAAGGATAAAGAAACGGTGTTCAACGAGCTTCGTTATGCTGTCGATAAAGAACACACGATAGAGTCATTGAACGAGCTTATCGCTACGAAGGGACAGTTGACGCTTGTCTTGTTGGATCTCGGCTATGACATCGATAGCATTGCCGAGCACTTCTATCCTCGCCGCAAGCCTCATGACATACCCCAAAACCTCGCACAAAAAGTAGGAGATGTTCAATGAGTAGATTAAGCATGATTTTGTTGGATAACCATTTAGGCAATGGCTTACGTTTGTTTAGCAAGTGGTCTAGGAGGGGGGGCACGGGGGATACTTCCCCCTGCAACAAACAGTCTTTCTGGGCAGTCATATTTGACCGCATATTACTTGCCAACTGGAGGCGTAGTTATTCAACAAAGCCAGTTATCATGGTTTTGTTGGCGTTACTTATTACTGCTAACAGTTATGCCAAGTCTGGAGAAATAAAATACTTACGCGAGATTGTCAGCAAAGCAGACATTTTAAATATAGCCAATAGCCCGCTGTTTCGGATCGATTTTTCACTTGGTCGCACTAGTATTCCCACTGTCCACGCTTACTTTCAACAGCAGGGGATAGACATTGAAACTGCTGAGCCAGAGATCAAACAAGAAACTTTGGACGCTTGGGTTAACGAATACTATCCAAAGATGACCGAAGAGCAACTTCTAGAGGAACTGGATGCAAACAGCCACTTACGGGCGTTTGTCGTAACATTTGCTCTGGTTGCTCAAGCCTTACAGTTACAAGGTCAGCAACCGTCAATTCAACATTTGTTTCGTTTTGCTATAGGGCATTCAATGCTTTGGGAGGCGATCGACAAGGATGTGCCGATACAGGATTTGATGCTCCAGCGCGACCAAGCCAAGAGCATGTTTAGCATTGGTTTCAGCGATAATGAGCAGTCGGAATTTTATGTTCCGCACGATCGCGTCTATAACTATGCTGACATCGGAGCGTATATTTTGCGTGCCAACCATGTGCGGAAATTACCGTTGTCAGACGGGATGCGCGAAATTTTGCTGGCACGTGGGTATAGTCAGAGCCAAGTGGACACCATGAATTTAGAAGCTGCTGATGCCCTGATTAGCCAAAAGGTTGTGCCTGATGCAGATTCAGACACAGTGCTTGGTCTGGATATGGCACTGCTGGTTGACCTGCTTTCCGAACCGATGATTGTCAATAATTCTATTCCTAGCATCTATCAGTTGGCTGATTCCGCTTATCCCGTTACCACTTACATCGCCGCTGAGATGAGTGCTGAATGGGAAAACATCGAAGCTCGTGTTATCGCTTTGCTCAACGCTAAAGATGAACCTGCGAGTATGTTTCAGATCGCACAACTGGTAAGGCTTGGATTCAGTTTGGATGAGATAGAACGCATGACCTATGCGACGAGAGATGCGATTATCGTTGCCAACCCAGTTAGTAGACATGGTTTCGTCGACGCGGAAGGAGAGGACATCAGTGCTTGGAATGCTTTGATTGCGGAAAAAGGTTCATTGACTTTCCTATTGCGTCGTTATCACCATAGCCTTGATGCGATCAACCCACATCACCCGATCAGCGTTGATCGGCATGTTGAGTTGTTAAGCCGAGCAGAACAGTATAACCAGAGATGAGATGAGAACATGATAAAAACAACAACCATAGCACTCGCGCTGATATTATCCCAGCAAGTGCTTGCGACTACTTACCCTGCACGGTTTAGCAACTTGCTCACTAACGGCAAACTCACAATCGATGGTCAACAAAAGCGGTTGGACATCCTGATGAGCAAATTTCCTTGGCTAGAAAATCTCTCACAACCTGTCTTGTCAGTGCGAGAAGAGGAGGCGCATTATCAGACTCCTAATCTTGGTATTAAGGGGCTGCCGTTTGAGTTCATCTCTGATAAGCAACTGGTCTATTCGTATCCTGATAGTAAGATGAAAGGTATGCTTGCCTACGTCGGAAAAAATTCTAACGACTACGAAGCGTTCTTGCATCGCAACACAGGTGCGGATGTCCCTTCACAGGCGTTGATCTTTGAGGGAGGTGCGATCAAGGGGCGTTTCCTCCACATTGAGCGCCCTTATTCTTACATGCGCAATATCTTCAGTAACTACAACTACGACTTTGAAAATTTTATCAACGCAATCGATTCGCCAGCAGTCAATCTGTCTTCGGGTGGTTACCGACTGGCAAGAGATATATCCAGCATCAGTGCCCACCGCGTTACAGCTTTCAGCATGGATATTGTTGGGCATGAGGGTGTTTATCACGGACTGCCATACTATCTGTTCGGTGATTCAATGAACGCACCGCTACCGAGCGACTCTTTTGGGGCGGTAATTCAGTTCGGTGGTTTGCTAGGCACATATCAGTCTGATTACTTAACGATCAAGAAAGCAATCCACGAGATGACTCGCTTAGCTAAACCCGATGGCTACCTGTTGTTTGAAGTTACTTACCCAGTAAACCAAGAGGTGATCAGCGACGCTACCCAAGACCTGTCAAAAGACATCGACTGGATTGAGTTCTATCCTGCTGTTCAATACAACAGCCATAGTTGGCGCACGGATATGCTCGTCGAAATAAAGTTTATGGAATAAGGTATCGGTGTTTTCGTGGGATGCTCCGTTTAGAAGTTTAGCATTTGCTGTTCTAGTTTTTTGAAGATGGGAGTCCATCTAATGAAGAATTCATTGCAAACTTGGTCTACTGCTTCAGGTTGCTTTTTGATTTTCTGAAGTGTTTGTCGTCTGTCCTTTTGATATAGGCGCATGCCTTTTTCGCCCAATTCACCCGCATACATTGCGTATTGCATATCTAATTGTGATATTTGTATCTCGCAATTGAAGCTTGAATCAAAACCAAACAACATCAACGCCAAACATGTGGCAACGAATAACCTTTTCATAAGAGACCTCCTATAGTGTAATACCTGCTACTTAATTCTCTTTAACTGTGGCTGTTCCACGTATTGCAATTGTGGTGCTGTTTGCCCATGGTGGGGCTGTTGGGCCGCGGCATGAAAATGAACATGTGCTGGCTGCTGTTGCTGTGGTGCTTGTCCTGAAGCTCGCCCCATAAGTATCATTCGGAGATGTTTGATCTCTTTCTTTTGCTCATAGTATTTGATGGCAAGCCAAATGAGTAGAAATGCTGCCCAGATACCGCCTGTAAGGAAGATCAAGATTATGTTTACTGCTAACAGCATCACACCCCCATGTTTCATTTAAACCAATTGGTCTATTAAACTTGTTTTCGGCGTTTTTTTTTTGGCTTTAGTTTGGGTTGGCATTATGCAAATACAGTAGGCATGC
>JAPPIL010000077.1 GCA_028877195.1 Pseudomonadota bacterium | reverse complement strand
TTTGTGAACAAGAGGGGGAGAGCACGAGAGGGGGAACGCCTCTCGTATAAAAAAATAGGCATTACTTATACAACAAAGCCAGTCCACCGACCACGCCGAGTCCTCCGACAATACCTAGCCTACCATCACCTCCGAGTCCTCCGACAGCACCTAGTCCACCGACAACACCTAGTCCACCGACAACACCTAGTCCACCAAGTCCGCCCTGTAAGAAAACCTGCGCTGCTGCCTGTTCAGAATGGGTGGCTGGTGGTTGGACAGCTTGGCAACCCAGTAGCAGTAAGATTAAAGCTTCTACCTATAAATACGCACGCAGTCATGCCACGCACCAAATAAGTCAGCGATATGTTACCCGCAATTGTGCTCATGCCGATCTTTGCTCTGGGGTTAAATGCAAAGAAAAACTATTGTGCGCATGCAATATAGGTGTAACAGACGGCACTAAATGGAATCTCTCTAAAGCAGAAAGAAAGTTTTGCACGGGTCAAACCGCTTGTTCTCTTCTTGGTGTGTTTTATGGTCGCCCTTTCTCGTATTTTTTAATTATCCGACATGGCTGCCAATGTGGAACTTCATGCGTAGATAACCGCGCAACCAATCCGCGTTCAAGTGCTGCTGCATATCGGTGCTTTCAAGATAGCGACCCACGCAGACCATATCCCCACTGTGATGCACCCGCTCCTTACGATGAATATTGCCAAAGATAACTACTATTGCATTTAGTGATTCACAAACTTAACATTTTCGTGCGTAAGTTGGATTGTATTACAAACGTGTCGGGGGAGTAGGTATGGGTTTAGATGTCGATAATCATCTTGATGCTGTCAAGCGCACCGTATCTTTTCTAAAATACGACGGACGACCAGCCGCCGCCGTCGCTATTGCTCGCCGCTACCCAACGACAGCAGCAGACTTGTGGTTAGCAGTAACGGACAGCGAGCGCATCCCACGTTGGTTTATGCCAATTAGTGGTGATCTCAAGCTTGGTGGTCGTTACCAGTTGCAAGGCAATGCTAGTGGCTTGATCACGGCATGTGAGCAAGCATCACACTTTGCACTCACCTGGGAATTCGGTGGAGATGTGAGCTGGGTAGAGGTGCGTTGTGCGGCTGACAAAGCTGAAGGTGCATGGCTGACACTCACACACACGAGCCATCTTTCAGAGCACTGGGATAAGTACGGGCCTGGTGCTGTCGGTGTCGGCTGGGAGTTAGCCTTTATGGGATTGGCACTCTATCTCGCAACCCCAACCAAGCCCAAGCTGGACGAAGCTACCTTCGTCGCATCTACAGAGGGCAGAACATTGATTGCAGGCAGCAGTGCTGGTTGGGAACGAGCGGCGATTGCTGCAGGAGCAGACCCTGATGCTGCACGAACTGCGGCAATACGCACGACAGCCTTTTACACAGGTGAAGCAGTTGGAGCTACCTGACACAAGCGCAGCAGTTGGCAAAGCGCTCGTCAGTTACATAGCAGTTACATATACAACCGCTTGAAAATAAAGAATTATTTTGGAAAACCTACGGATAGCAACCCTTGCCAGTTACATAAACTCACTGCGCTGCAAGCCTTGGTCGCAACATTCCAGTTACATACGCAACTATCTGTAATTAAAGAACTAATAGCTAAAACATCACGCAAGCAGTTGCTCCCAGTTACATAAACTTGGCATCTGGGCAGTGAACCACTATAAGATGGTGGAAAACGGTTTGGCATTGCGAAGGAAAACTACCCGATGGCTCACCGCATTATCTCCGATGCCATTGATGAGAAGCTGGTGAAACGCGATCCTAATACTGGCGGATCAAAAAGAAATGCGGTTTATATCCCCATCTGGGCTTGAGGACAATGCGGGCAAAGTGTCAACGCTTGTGAGAATAAAAGAAAGACCAAGCCAGCAAAGCTTGGTCTTTCCAAATAAGCGCATCACATCTGTGAAACCTAACGCCTCCACAAAGAAAACTATGGTCGGTTCTTGCCTAACGCTTTGATAATCGTAGACTGGAAGTTGCGAGCAAAATACTCATCGATACCATTCTCGCCATGTGCACGTTCCATGTAAACCACCGACAGATACTTGCCGTAGTTTGCCGTCGGAGTTTGATTGATGGATACCACCGCATCAAAACCAGCTACCTTATAGAGACCACCGTTGATACCACCAAGACTGGTAGTGCATACATAAGTGTTCTTCACTGCGATGTATTCCGATGCCCAGAAGCCACGCACCATCTTTATATCTTTGAACGGTCGCACGACCCCAAAACGACGGCTTGGACTACATAGTTCGTTGAACCTGCTGTTTATCATTTGAGATTCATTTGGCCCAAACACCTGCACCAGTAGACGTGGCATAGGTCGAAAAGATTCCTGCATCGTAAAGAGGTCGTTTGAAGCTACCTCAACATGATTGCGAGCATACGTGCCACGCGTGATATTCATGTAGTCTCGTGTTGCCAAACTAGACCTGCAGTAGCGATACGGATTACCAGTGCCACTGTTGAGGGTTACAACATCTTGTGCCGTAGCACCACAACCATTGCCCATGTTCGCCAACACCATACTGCCAGTGTAGTTGTAATTTTGACCATGTTGAAGATGGACAAACTCGATCAACCCTGAACCATGATAAGTGTTTGAAGTCGCATACTGGGTTATATGCATCCCCTGCGGCACTGTGAAACTAAATGCAGAACCGATTTGAAGTTGCGGAACTCTAGCAATGTGGGTAGCAGGCGTGCTAATCCCTGTGCCTGGATGCTCTCTGCTGATAACCACAGGCTCACTCGTCCCGCGTGCTGATACCGCCCTAATCTTAAGCTTCAGTTGCTGCCCTGAATGCATCGGCACCGCCATCGGCGACACACAAGATGACCAAGAACCAGCTCCTGTTGCTGTCCCCATCGTAGTTGTTGCCGCTACTTGCCCGCCTGATAACTCAACCAAACATTGAAACGAGGCTTCCCTGTCATTTGATCTAAAGCTCACGTTGAACTCATCATCCTGAAAACGACTGTCAATCACCTCTACCCCAAATTGATCTTCGGAGTTTGGTTCATTATCGGCGCACATGACCAACATCAGACATGCACACAATGATAATAAAACTTTCATATAAACACCCAACAAGTTAAAGAGACTTGATAGTATTAACTTACAATCCACACATCAAACATAAACTTAATAGTATGAATAAACCATCACATAACACTTTAAGATTAGGATAATAATTTTTAAAGCGTAGATATAAAGGAAATTACTTGATTTGGCGCAGATTTCGGAGTTCCTTGCCCACACAGTGGACGACGAGTTCTACCTCATCGGCATTGATGCGAAAGTGGGGCGTGAAGCGCAAAACATTGGTGTTGCCATGTATCACGCCGATGCCTTGCTTACGCAGGGTTTTCTCAACACCACCGACGACGGGCAGGCGGTGGTTGATGCCAACACAGAAAAGCAGTCCCTTGCCCTGCACATGCGTGATAATGTCGGGTAATTCTTCCCTTAAGGCCTCAAATCGTTCAAGAAACTGCTGTCCGCGGGCAACGATATTGCTGCGCACATCTGGGGTGAGTTGCGAGAGCGTATAGCAGCCAACTGCTAGCGAGCGCGGCACGGCGGTCATTGTGTTGCCATGCAAGCCTGGCGGGAATGCTTTTGCTACCGCCGTTGACACCGCCACAGCCGACAAGGGTATATGCCCCGAATGTAGCGCTTTAGAGAACACCTCTATATCAGGCGCAGGTAAGTGCTGAAAACCAGGATAGTCAACGACACTCAAAACTCCATGCGTGCGTATCCCTGCCTGCACCGAGTCAATGGTCAGCAATGCGCCGTGCTGTGCTGCCAACTGCTGTGCTAACCGATAATAGTCGGGGGTAATCGCACGCCCAGGATTGCCCTCGCCAGTTACTGGCTCAAGGTAGATTGCGTCGATGAAATAGCCTTGCTGTTCAGCAGTCGCAAAAGCTGATCGCAAATCATCTTCGTCATTATGCTGAATGATTTGCACATCATCGCGGCGTTTGAAACTGTGCAGATGCTTGCTGTAGATGTCTGTGCACATGTCGGAAAGGCGCGAGGGTCGCTCCGTGCGTCCGTGAAAACTACTGTTATGCACGAGCGACACGGTGCGTTGACGGTCGTCAGCATGTTGCTTGGCATGGACATCAACGATTCTACTCGCAAGGGTAACCGCCTCCGAGCCTGAATTAAGGAACATGTAACTACCATAGACTGGTGTTGAGTTGCGGGTATGACCGATCTCGGCATCAAGCGATAACCTGATGCGGCGTTGCAGGATATTTGCAGTCATGATGTTTGCCAGCACCTGCGTTTGACCCAGTATCTGTTCTATCTCTGGCACTGCATGCCCAAAACCCAACATGCCGTAACCACCTGAATCATGCAGCACCGCACCGAAAGACGTTATCAACCAAGGCCCCGCTGCACCGAGCGGGATATAGGGGTTGCGAGCTACTAACTCATAGAAGTTATACAACCGTTCCTGTAGTAAAGCGATCTGTTCGTCTTCAGGTTGCGGAGCAATGCGCAAAAATTCTTGCCACTCCTCGCTATTGTGAACAGCAAAGGCTCGCGCAATCGCTAACTGTAGTTTGTCATCGCACCTGATAAATTTATCTATGCTTGCATCGCTCAAGCCTAGCGTTTGGGCATGCTGGCGTTGAACACGCAATTGCTTAAGCTGTTCCCAGGCAGTGCTTATCTTGCTCATCGGTTACTCCTAATCGCCTTGCTTCTGCACCAGTCTTATGACTTGCTGTTGAATAGAGAGGCTATTTTAGACCAAATTGATATTTGGGCCGACGGTCGCTTTGGTGTCGCAGCATGTTGTTCTTCTCGACTTTGCCTTGACTTGCTACTCGCACCATTACGCTGCACACGCGTGCGCTTTTGGGTAGCAATCGATTGATTAGAAGGTTGAGCAACTGTTGACCATGCCTTGATCTGCTTGCGGCTAGGGAGTTGATCAACATACGGCGACCAACTACAAGACAGTGGATAAGCATCAAGTATCGGTTGGGCAAAATCACTATAGTAATCGCACAACAGACTGATACATGCACCCCCTGCATCGACAGCTCGCAGACGCTCACCATAAACTCTAGGAGCATAGGGCAAATCAAAATTAATTACACAATCAAACCCATGCCCCGCAGTCATTTTCGCATCTCCTCGTTCACCCTTCGCACTGTTGAAGGTGGCATCTGAATGCACGACTACCCGCGGCGAGTTTTTCGCAACACCCAAACTTTGGAGATGCCTATTAACAAACGCAACACTTGCAGAACTGTTGCAAAAGACGATGCCCCGCTTGGGGCTATTTTGCACCAGTATCTGGAGGAGTAGCGGTATTTTATCACCTGCTGCGCAAAAAAAACCTAGTTGTTTATGTGTTTTCAATGTGTCGCTCATGGGTTTGGTTATGTCTTTCGATTTGCTGGCTTGTGGCTTACTCGTGCAGCCGATGCCCAGCAGTCTATCTGACCTCTGTCGGATTTCCAACAGCAAAGTAAATTGGCATGTGCCTTATGGCTAATCTTGGTTTGGTTGTAAACCGATAGTTTGCCGCTATGTGGACGCTTATCGCAATCGTATTTATCGTCGTTGCTTGTGAAAAGTCTCCTGTTTATCGCGGCAACATCATCGGCACAAACAATGTCCAGCCTGCGGCCAAGATCCAGTCGTCTGGTCAAATGCGACCAGTAGTCTTTGAGCGCAGCATTGCGGCTTCGGCTTTTTTGGTCATCGGCAAGCAAAAAAAGCACTGTCATGGAGTGCTGATTACAAACGGCAAATACCCTCGTGTCATTACCAGCCGTAGGTGCTTTGCCGAGGCAGGGCAGACTCTAGACCGCAGTCTTTGTCTCCATACGCGAGCCTATTTTAACTTCTCATTGCCTGGCCGAGCACTACATGATCGCCGCTGCCGCACAAACTCTCTAATCGCTAGTCGACGCTATGACCTTGCAACATTTCAATTGCATGCCCCACTACCTCCATCGCATCAAGCGCTACCGATTTGGCATGGCGCAATTCCAAAATACCGTGATGCGTTCCTGTTGCATTATCCGCATCTTATCTACAACTCCTTCTCCCCAACGCACAGCGTAGCATTGCTGACCGCACAGAGTAAATACTACCCTGTTGCTGCGATTACCGCATCAGACTGCACCATTCTAGGTCGCCCACGCTCGCTAGCTTGGGCAGACGTGCCTTTTGGGTTAGCGCATAACTGCGATATGACGAAAGGCTCACTCGGAGGTGCGTTAATTGACTTGCATAGCGGACATCTACTGGGTCTCGCTTGGGGTGGCATGACCAAGCATGAACCGCGTGGATTCAGACGTTTGCTCGTTTGGAGCAGACCGAAACCGCACGTCCAGCAGATAAACTTGGCTCTTTCTGCGCCCTACCTGCGCATCTTCATGAACCAGGTCATCAAAGTTGGCTGGTAGCGATGCGTGTTAGATTGTGCGAGTAGAGTGCGATCGCGGCATTGCCCAAATTCCGCCAGTTACGCGATCAGAATTAGTATGCTATCATACGCCGTTTGGTTGTAAGCCACTGCTATTAGCCACAGCAAACAGGAGTTTGATTTTGCCAAGTTTTGATTTTGTATCGGATGTAGACCTTCAGCACATTGACGATGCTGTCAATGTCGTTAGTCGTGAAGTTAGTCAACGCTTTGACTTTCGGGGTAGCAAATCAAGCATTGCGCTTGACCGTAGCAACAAAAAAATTCAAATCATCGCTGATGATGAGCTAAAAATGCGGGCGATCAAGCAGTTGCTGGAGCAAAAAATGGCGAAGCGCAACCTTGATTTGCGTTGCCTGCAATATCAAAAAGAATCCGTTGGCAATCAAGGTTTACTAAAGCAAGAAGCACTTATCAAAGATAGTCTATCCAAAGAGGAAGCAAAACAAATCGCTAAAATTATCAAAGACAGCAAACTAAAAATACAAACACAAATTCAAGACCAACAATTGCGAGTGAGCGGCAAAAAAATAGACAACCTCCAAGAGGCAATAGCACTCGTTGAAAACGCCCAGATGCCCTTCCCTGTCCGTCCCAGCAATATGCGTGATTGATAAATAGATGGGATTGAGTTGTGGAATCGTCGGTCTGCCTAATGTCGGCAAATCAACACTGTTCAATGCGTTGACCAACTCACAAGTTGAAGCGGCAAACTACCCGTTTTGCACCATTGACCCAAATGTCGGTGTCGTCCCCGTCCCCGACGCACGTTTAGAACGTATCGCCGCGTTTATCAATACCGACAAGATCGTTCCTACAACGATTGAATTTCACGACATCGCTGGTCTCGTGCGCGGGGCAGCAAAAGGCGAAGGTTTGGGGAATAAATTTTTAGGACATATCCGCACCACCGATGCGATTGTTCATGTCTTGCGCTGTTTTGACGCAGGGGAAGTCGTGCATGTTGATGACCAGCTTGACCCCTTACGTGATTTAGAAACTATTCAAACTGAACTCCTATGCAAAGACCATGAGACAGTGCTTAACGCCCTCGCTCGCCACAAGAAGCTCGCCAAAACCAATGCCAAACGGATAACCACAATCTGTGCGATGCTTGAAGCACTGGACGCTCACATGCAAGACTTGCAACCAGCTCGCACCTTTTCCAGTGCCTACACAGGTAAAATTGACTCACCTGCGCTTGCGGAACTGCACCTGCTGACGATGAAGCCAGAGATGTATGTCTGCAATGTTGATGAGTCATACCTTGATCGCCAAGAGAACACTCATGTCCAGCAAATAAAGGCAAGCACCAGCATGCCAGTGATACCAGTGTGTGCGAAGATTGAATCGGAGTTGGCAAGTCTAGAGGGTGAAGAAAAACAAGAAATGCTCACTGCCTTGAACATGACTGCCCCCAGTCTTGAGTTGATGGTTGCCGCGGGTTACCGCCTGCTTGGTTTGCAGACTTACTTTACTGCTGGCGAAAAGGAAATCAAAGCCTGGACTATCCACAATCATTCAACAGCTCCCGTTGCGGCAGGCAAGATTCACTCTGATTTCCAACGTGGTTTTATCTGCGCCGAGGTTTACAGCGTTGCCGATTTAGAACAGGCTAGAAGCAAGGCACGCCTCAAAGAAATGGGATTACTACGACTAGAGGGCAAAGATTATATCGTCAACGACGGCGATGTAATTACCTTCCGTTTCAATGTCTAACATGCTACAAGCATAGACATCTAATCATCCGAGCAGGTTGTGGAATTCAACGCTACCAAAGAAGCGATTCTCACTCGTGTATCGGTGCTTGACCTTATCGGCGAGACTGTGCAGTTGAAGCAAGCCAATGGTCGTGCTTCAGGGTTATGTCCTTTTCATGAAGAAAGCACGCCAAGTTTCTATGTCTATGACGACCGCTTTTACTGCTTCGGCTGTAAGGCATCGGGTGATGCGATTGAATTCGTGCGCAAACAACAAAACTGCGGGTTTATCGACGCGTTGCTTTATCTTGGCAATAAGTATGGCGTAGATGTCAGTGGTTTGAAAACCAAGAACAACAGAACCCCTCGCCATAAGACCTACTCGCAAGCGATGCAGATAGCACACGACTACTATCGCCAATGTTTACTCTCACCAGCTGGCAAGCAGGCACGTGCCTATCTTGAGGGACGACAGATAACTAGCGATGATATGCGGCGCTATGGACTTGGTTATGCACCTGCGACAGGCAACGCATTAGCCCTACACTTACGCCAGCAACAAATCAAAACACAGGACGCACAAGCTGTGTCATTGTTGAGCTATAACCGTGATTTCTTTCGCAATCGTCTGATGTTTCCTATTCACGACAGCAAGGGGGCGGTTGTGGGGTTTGCTGGCCGTGCCCTCGCTAACGACGACAAGATAAAATACCTCAACAGTCGTGAGAATGATTTGTTTCACAAGAAAAAGACCTTGTTTGGTCTCTCTTCGGCGCTGGCGGCAATTGCTGCGCAAAAAGCAGTTATCGTTGTTGAAGGTTACTTTGACTGGTTGCGGCTGCATAAAGAAGGGCTGGAGAATGTGGTTTGCTGTATGGGGACTGCCTTCTCGTCCCAGCACCTAAAAATTATCAAGCGCTATGTCAAAGAAGTAATCCTTCTCTTTGATGGCGACCGTGCGGGAGCGGAGGCAGCAGCCCACGCTGTTAGTTTAGTTTACAGCGCACCAGACTTACAGTTTAACGTCTGTCAATTGCCAGCAGGTGATGACCCCGACAGTTATCTGCTTCGGGCTGGGAAGGATGCCATGCTTGACTATCTCCAAGCAAATCTTACCCATGTGCCTGATTTTTTCATCAACCATAAATTCAAACATAACCGTTCTGAACAATATCCGCAGATTATGCGCAACGAGATTCTACCGTTTCTGCGCTTGATACGGACGAGCATGGAAAAAGACTTGATTATTAGCAAAGTTTCAGAGGCAAGCGGTATCAGTATTGAGCAAATAGAAAAGTCGCTACGACAGCGCCAACATCTGCCTAGCAAGCCAAGCACTGCACCAGCTGTCAAACTTTCACCTTTGCTAGAGGAGTTTATCGGGCATTTATACTACGCTGTCTATGATGAACGCAGGCACAAGGAGGTGGAGGACTTTGTTGATACTTTGCGTTTATCGCCGTCATTCGCTGAATTAGTCGGATTTTTGTTGGCAAATCTACGGGCTGGTAACAAAAACACCGAGCATGACTTCTCTGATTTTGCTGATAAAGTTGTTGAGCTTGTCGCTAAAATCAAACGCAACGCACGCGCTTATGCATGCCATAATCACTATGATGCCATTAAGAAGATTATCGCTACCATCACTCTCCGCAAGGAGCGTTCAAATATCCGCATGCTGCATCAAAAATTGCAAGGCAAAGATGATGACTTGCGGGTGTTAGCAGAAATCAGCACGTTGCAAAAACACACCGATAAGATACTTACGCTGGTGCGCAACGATGACCATGGCGGGCGCTAGGGGCTTTGTTGCATAAGTAATGCCTATTTTTTATGCGAGGAGCGTTCCCCTCCT
>JAPPIL010000171.1 GCA_028877195.1 Pseudomonadota bacterium | reverse complement strand
TTAACATGATGGATCTAATCGCGTAACTGAACTATAAAATGGGGGGAGGTCAAAACTACACCAAATATAAATGGCTTGATTATCGTAAGCTACTACGGCTGATACTGTTAAATCCTGCCCATGAGATAAAGATAAAATATTTTACAGCAAGGGTAAGTTCGAGCAAAAAGAATCTATCACGAACCAATAGACAGCAGCGTTATTGGGATGCGCTGAAGGCAAGCGATATAGAAATAATTGAGGGGCAGCATTCTACAGATAGATATGTAGAGGGTCGCTTTGAAGGGATTGTTAATAAGGGAACAGCGATCGCCCCTAAATGCATTGCAAGCCCTGCATGTATCAATATTGGCGACGTGGTAAGAATAAAGAAAAACTTTGAAAAGCAAACGGATGTAAATCTTGGGATGGAGGTGGTTAAAGACATCTACGAAAACAATGCTGAGTGTGTTGTGTTGGTGTCGAATGACACCGACTTTGTTCCAACTCTTAAGTTTTCGATAGCAAAACTTGGGCGCGGCAATGTTGGTGTAGTATTTCCCGTAGAAGATGATAACAGAAGCATGGAGTTACAGAAGATAGTAGGTAGGTTTTCAAAGGTTATCCGTGAAGAACACCTAATAAATTCCATGTTCCCTGATCAGGTCGTTGATGCAAATGGTTGTGCTATTTTCAACCCGTGGTTAGAGAAGAAAAAACATAGGCATTAACCTCTCATCTCCACCACCGAAGCTTCCACCGCTCTCTTCTGTGTTGGAATAAATCTGATATTTTCCTTTATCCGATATGTTCACTCATCCGCTTAACGAAGTAACCCGATTACTGCGTTTATCAAGTCAGCAAACTTATCAGATATGTTGGTTTATCGGCTTGGAGAATTAAGCATTTTTCTTGCGCATGAGCTGATCAATGATCACATGCACTTTCTGTCCTGTAGGGTCTTCAGATACAGCAAAGTTCCATTGACCATTTTCCTCGTCTTGGCTGACGGCTTTTGTCCAATTTTCGACTGCTTGCCATTTAGACGTGTCCTTGCCTTTTTGTTGTCCCTTAACTTCAAGGATAAGATGACTGCCGTTCGTTAGCTTGACGATAAAATCTGGGATGTAACTACGTAATCCACCGCTATGTATGTAGGGTATCTCAAAACCAAGATGGTCATTCTTCACCCATGCTTCGACATGCTTACAGCGATCAAGCTCCCTTGCGTGTGTTGCTTCCCATGCGCTATCGAAGGCACATAGATTCATATGTGTTTTTTTATGCGGCTTAACTTTCTTTGCTGTGCTCCATTTAATAGCGTTGTTAGTTGAACGGTATTTGGGATTCTTATAGCGAACCGACAGCTCTTCGGAATTCTGGTGAGTTATTTCAAATAGTATCTTTTTTACAATCTGTTCCATACCAAGCATAATAGCGACGTTCTTTCGCTTTGGATCATCTTGAAAAGATTGCGGGTAGATTTTTAATTTCCCTGAATCTAAAAAGCTTTCGACGATCCGCAATAACTGTTTGATGGCATAAGCTTGGTTTATCTTTTTCTTCCACTCGTAGTCTGCTTGTGCATAGACTGCTTTTGCGGTTTCAAAGATGACTGTTTGCCGCCTGTCTTCTTGGATCAATTTCTCAAGATCAATTGTTTTTATCTTGTCGTAATCAGGCTGTCCATTCACTTCAGGAGCGAGTTCAACTATTGTTGTTATGTTTGCTATCTCAAGCTGTTTAACTTGCCTGAAATCAACCGATAGCTTCGGGCGTAGATTGATGTCAATCCGCTCGACGTTCGGCCAAGTTATCTTGTATTTTATGCGTTCAAGCATCGGCTCGATAGGATGGCGCGGCGACGGTGGTTTGGGATTACCATCGCCCGTATCTTCATGCGGAATAAAAGCAAAGGGAATGCCAAAAATATTTACATACTCGGCATCAAACAAGCCATCTTCATTCAATTCATAGGCAGTGCGACGCAAGCCTCGGCCGACTATTTGCTCGCATAACAGTTGACTTGAAAAAGCCCGCAGCCCCATGATGTGGGTGACAGTCTTACAGTCCCAACCTTCGGTAAGCATCGCCACTGATATAACATGCTTAACCTGTTCGCCGGTTTTGCCCAATTGTCCTACTGTGTTAACTTTCTCGCGTAGTTCTTCTTGTTTGCCTGACTCAAGATCAGAGTAGATAAGGACAGTATTTTCTTCATCACACAACTCTTCTAGATCAAGCGTTTTGCTATTAAACATATGCTTTACGCGGTCAGCTGTTTCCTTACGGTTGGCAGTAGTTATCATAACTGGCGGCGTTTGCATCCTGTGTTTAGCCCACCCTTTGTAGGTTTCTTGCCAATCATAGCCCAAGAAAATATAAGCGTGCTTCACCAGTTCTGGTAGTGGTTCTTCTGCCTTTGCGCGGCGATTTAAGCTCTCCTTAACTTTTTCGTCATTGTAGATGTGATAAAGCTTTGTTTTGTAGCTTTTGGGATCAATTTTGCCGTTATCACGAACTACAAATCTCGGTGTCTTGGTTAAGCCTGATTCAATTGCGTCGAGTAAACCAAAATCGCTAACTATCCACCTGAACAAATCTTCTTCATAGGCTGTCTTGCCTTTAGTGCCAGAAGGAGAGAACGGCGTTGCTGAAAAGTCATAACAGCTTAATATGTTGCGGGTCTTATGCAGGCGGTCTAATCCCTTAATCCAGCAAGTCGCCATTTCAATTTCTTTTTTATCTATGCCCTTATGCTTAACATCCTGCCTGCTACGCCAAGCATGGTGGGCTTCATCGTTGATGATGAGCAGGTTCTTGGCTTTTGCCATATCTTGCAGAACGTCATTTGTCCAAGCTGCGTCGCTTTTAGCGCCGCGCTTATCAATGCTCTTGCGTTTAGCAATTTGTTCTTCAGTTTCCCACATCAAGGTATGCCAGTTCTCGATCAGAACTTTGCCTTGTCGCATCTTATCTAGTAGATCGGCTGGCACGATTTTGTTTTCTTGATAGTAATTGTTGGCGTTATTGAAATAGAGAACTGCAAGACGGCTTTTAACGGTTAGATTGGGAGCGACAATGAATATGTTTTTAGAAAACCGTGCATCTTGCGGATAGGTAACTTTGTTTAAGATATGCCAAGCGATGGTCATTGCCATTACATAGGTTTTGCCTGTGCCTGTTGCCATCTTGCAGCATAGTCTTTCAAATGCGCCGCCATCGCCAGCAATCGCTATGCCTGTCTTCTCGCTTGCATGTGCTTCCTTCAGCCAGATCAGTGTTTCAATCGCTTCTAGCTGACAAAAGAAAAACTCAAACGCACGACCATCTGCTCCCTTTTCTCGCCAAAAAGTTAATAGTCGTTTGGTAATGCCATTAACACCTTGATAGCCACCATCACGCCACTTCTTGACGCGTGGGCGAATCTTATTAACCAGCGGTATCTCGACAAAATGCCCTTGCTCGCTATACTTTTTGCTTTGTGATGCAATGACATAGCCTGCGTCTCGGCGACCGTCTTTGATGTAAAACTTGCCTGTTGTCTTATCAGTATCCCAATGCTGTGCTGGTTCGGTGAACGGCGAGTTGATGATTAGTTTGTCGGGCTTGTCGCGGCGCTTGCTGCTCATTACGTCGCTTTTGTGCGGGTTGGAAGCTGCATTACTTTCAGTGATTCAATACCACGGTCGTCGATAATCTTTACCGCAATCTTTTTATGTTCACCCGCGGCAAACGGTAATGACTCGGTGCTGCGATACTGTTCGATGAGTTGTTCATCGATTTCAGTTTTCAGCGACTTTGCTAGCTTGCTCCAGCCATCTTTACTGCCTGCCATCGGGAAGAATACTTGTTTGGGGAACACTGCTTTTTCATCGTAATCTGTGTCAAGCAACCACATAGCAATTTTGTTCTGTCCGCCTGATGTTATTTTACCTGACCCTGCGTCGTAGTAGTCCCAACCTCTTACGGATACGATAAAATTACCGCCCTTGCTGCGTGCTAGCTTTACATCTGGTTGCCCGATAAGCCAGAAGCTTTCGCTGGATGACTGTTTCTTTTTTAAGTCTTTGGTTTGGAGGTCTATGTTCATTTGCACGAGAGCTGTCTTATGTTTTTCGGTTTGATGTTTTTTGATGTATTCCTCTGCCTCTGGGTCAAACTGAAACGCAGCAAAGACCAGCACATCAGGGCATAAAGATTTAGCCTGTTCTAATGCCTCCTCTACTTGGCGTTTATCGAGTGGTGCATACTCTGAACCAAAAGAGATGACGACACGGCGCGGGTTATCAGTTTCGCCCTCTGCATGCAGATAACCTTGACTTTGCACAACCTCTAGCCTGTTGAATTTCATATCAGTCGTAATGCCCTTCTTGCCACGAATGCCTGTCTTTTTAATTTCTTCCAGCCACTGGTAATGCTTGCCTTGCGGTTTAGTATTCTCGCTAATCTCTTGCACTGTCGGCGAGGACACCGCTTCCACTGTAAATGGTGCGGCAACTCTTCTTTTCTTGCTGTCGGTAAGCGGTTGATCGTAGAGAGTTTCGGTCGCTGGCGGTTCGTTATTAGCGATTGAGCCGAGGGTGATGTGCGGCACAGTCTTGTATTGAAAACCGCCGCTTACACCTTCATGTTCATTTTCAAGTTTGTAGTAGTCAAAGACCGCAGTCATCAAGCGCTGTTTGGCTAAATTGATCGCCACACGTGATGTATCGCAGGTTATCCAGCGTCTACCCCATTGCTCGGCAACGTAAGCAGTTGTGCCGCTACCGCAGGTCGGATCGAAAACAAGATCGCCTGGGTCGGTGGTCATGAGGATACAGCGTTGAATTACTTTAGTTGAGGTTTGGACAGCATAAGTCGGTGTAGCTTCTCCAGCGGTATCTAACCATGTGTTGTGTATTTTTTGCACAGGAAGATCATCATAGTATTGGACAAATCTTGGGGTTTTGCCAGTTATTGTTATCCTGTTTGCTTGGATAAGTCTTCGCATGCCTTCTGGGTTTGTGACCCAACTTTTTTTGCCACATCTAAAAAGTTTGCCTTCAAATTCAAAGTCATACATGCAACTTTTGGTATATCCAGTAGATGATAATGAATTTGCTGTAAATGGCTTTGAATCTTTTGGCAACACTTTGAGGTTTTCTATTTCATCGGCATTCATCTTTCTTCTACTTCCGTTTTTAAGTTCAACCGATGTAAAATGCGAATCTTTGCCGATTAGTTTTTTTGCAAACAGTTGGTTGTAAGCCACCCTTGCTGAATCTTTGGAATACCAAAGAAGAAAATCTGTTAGTCGCGCTAATCCTGAACTTCCTAAAGGGCTTTTTGTTTTAAAAGATATTTGACGCACAAAGTTCTCGCGTCCAAACACTTCATCCATGATGCAACGCACGTAGTGCACGTTTTCATCGGAGATTTGCACGAAGCATGAGCCACTGTCAGTCAACAGTTCTCGTGCCAACAGCAAGCGATCACGGAGATAAGATAGATAGGAGTGAATGCCATTTTCCCATGTATCACGAAAGGCTTTCAGCATTTCAGGCTCGGAGGTTAAATCAGCGTCATTCTTGTCTTTGACTTCACGTTTGTTAGTAAACGGCTGAAAGTTAGAGCCATACTTAATGCCGTAAGGTGGGTCAATATAGACACACTGCACCTTACCGCCCATGCCTTCTTTTTCTAGCAGGGAGTTCATTACCAACAGCGAATCTCCTGCGATCAGGCGGTTGCTCCAGTTATTATCATGCTTGTAGAACTGCACATCACGTTCTTTAGACAAGGCTTGTTCTTCTTTGAAGAGCGACTCTTGAACATAATCGACGCTGTTGGTTTTGCGCACCCGTTCAATGATTGCACGGGAGTCGATATGTTCATGCCTGTGCAGTGATACAATTGGCACTGCAAGTTCGTCTTTATCTTTTTTGCCTGCCCAGATCAGTTCGGGATTGAGGTGTTTGTCGATTTGTTTGGTGTAATTTTCTTTGTCACCCTTGTAACCATCGCTGCCATCGCTGTGCTTGTAACTATAAGCCTTATCTTTCGGCTCTTCCAATGGCTCTGTTTCAGAATTGACCAGCCCATGCGCAGGGTTGTTCTTGCGCTTTTTGCCTTTATATTTATTGGACTCGATGTCTATTTTTTTGGTGCTTTTGATGAGGAACTCATTACAGGTTTATCTGTAATAATCGTATCAAGCTACCCACACCTTCGCAATGGGAATACCTGCGCCACAAGGGATACAGCGTTTTTGCTTGCCTTGAATTTGCCGATCAGATTTTTGCTCATGCGCATGATTAGCATCACAGCTTCTACTTCATTTTAAGGATAGCCCATACACGTGATGGTCGTTGACGGGAGATTGGACATAGTGGTTGTCTTTGGCGCGTTCTTTGCCAATAAGTATAGCTACAAGAATCCTGCAAACGAATTGAGCCATTTCACGAGGCAAATCCAAATTTTCAGTCACTTTATACCCAAGCGGAGCGCCTGCATACATTGCTTCATGAAATATAGCATTTCTTTCCTCACTAATGTCTTCGTGCCAGTTTGGTGGTGTCATGCATAAACGATCACACAGCCAAGATACCCTTTGATTGTGATTTATTCTTGTTATGCTCTTTGGATACTTGACTCGCTCTCGATCTTTAACCAATCGGTAGCACGCGTCTATTGCAATGTAAAAATAGATGAATTGCTCATACTGTAGTTGGTTTTTACGCCTGCCAAGATATAAGGCGTGAAGAATAGCTCTGACTCTTTTCATTACAACCTGTTTGTTTTTTTCATCGTATCTTTCCAAAAATTCTTGGGTTAACGTGATTACGGCAGAATATGGCTGGCCTGTGAAAACAAAATCAGTAAAGCCATTTGGTTTTAAGGTGGCAGAGCCAACAAAGCCATAGTCATCGGTAGTTAAACGCATCCCCACAAAGAAGGATAAAATCCAAACGTAAAAATCCAGCTGTTCTTCACTGATTTTTTCGGTGCATTTAATCACGTGGGTGTGCGGCAGATGAAAAACACCAGCCCTTATATACGAGGAAGTGCTCGCCCAGTCATTCTCTATTAACAGCCCCTGGCAATATACTTGATCGGTTTTTTCTTTGAGGCCAGGCAGGGTTTCGATGGAGATATTGCCTTCTTTAGCCTCTAGGGGATATGGATAGTAGCCAAACGTTTTTTTCATTATCATAGCAACCTTTATTGTTTGCCTGCCAGCTGCGCTAGTAATGACCTCCCCACACGGGGTGGTGTTTGCGCTAACTCTTGTCTCAAACAAAACACCTCAACACCTCCATGACCCAGCGCTGTTCACGCAGCCATTCGCTTGACGCAAGATGCAGTCGCTTGTTGCGACTGATCAACAGTTGTTTGGCATTGATCGCTTTTCGCACTGTCTCAGTCGGTTGCCAGTGTCGTCTAGCTTTAGTTGCGATACGGTCAAGGTTTACACCCTCAACACAACGCAGCCCCGTCGCTAAATATTCCAACAACCAGCCTGATGCATCGCGCTGGTCGATGCTGATTGCCTTTAACTTCAACGGTAACGCACTGTCGATCACCAGACGGATAAATTTTCGCTCGCTAGTCGTATACGCATAACGCTGACCGATAGACACGGGGTCAGCAAGATAACCGTGTGCTCCACTACCAACACCGATATACGACTTGTCTTGCCAATAGCAAAGATTGTGCTGGCTACGGCGCTTACCCCAGTTAGAAATTTCATAGTGCTCATAGCCTGTGCTCGCCAACGTTTCCACCGCTTGGCAATACATATCGGCAACAAACGCATCGCTGCCAACATCTATCTTGCCACGTGCAGCCGCCCGTCCCAGCGGCGTGCGCGGTTCATAGGTTAAGCTGTAGCAACTGATATGCTGTAATGGAAAGCGACAGACGTTGTGCAAATCCCGTTGCCATTCGACCACACTTTGCATTCCGTAAATCAAATCAACACTACAGCTACCAGCAAAATGCTCTGCTACCGACTCCAATGCTGTAAAAGACTGCTTGGCACTGTGCTGGCGTTGCAGGAAGCGCAAACTAGCAGGCGCAAAAGTCTGCACCCCGATCGACAAACGATTGACCCCCAGTTCTTGCCAGTGCAGGAGGTTTGCCTTGCTGATGTCTTGCGGGTTAGCCTCTAGGGTTATCTCGCAATCAGCACGCAGATAAGGAGCAATACTCGCAAATATCTGCCGATACGCATGATTGAATAAACTGGGAGTGCCACCACCGATATACAGAGTCCGCAGACTAATGGGAAAAGCAGCGCACCAAAGTTCGAGATGCTCAACGAGACGTTTAAAGTAGGAAGAAGTTAAAGCCGTAGTGAAGTTTGCGGTTTTAGCAAAATCACAGTAGTGGCACAGCGCAGAACAGAAAGGCACATGCAGATACAAATGCTCAATCGGCTGGTGGTCAACCCTAGCCTGCAAAACCTAGTCTGTTTGTTGCGCAACAACAGATGCCTGCTCTGCACCGTTGGCGATCAATAGCTCCTTGATCTGGAGCATTATCTTTTTATTGCTACTAGCCACAGCTGACATATCCGATTGATTACCTTGCTGACGTTTCTCCGTTGCAGATATGGCGGTATTTAAAGTGCCTAGTGCGGTTTTATTGTTATACGTGGCATTCACATCAACCCCATGCTCCAATAAGTGCGTAACAACCGTAAGAATATCGTCAGATACTTTAGAATAATTACTGTTTACCACACGGTTAACTAATTCAAGCAATGGTATATTGCCATCCTTTGATTTTTGGCTAGGGTCAGCCCCTCTGTCCAACAACATCTTCACTACGTCTGGACGAGGACTAGTTACTCCTCTTGACATCAAATATACTAAGGCAGTACTGCCATCTGAATTTAACGCATTCACATCAACACCATAATCTAGCAATAAGGTCATGAGACTTCCGTGTTCTATCACCTTTTTGCTACCAATGTGTTTAGCTAATGCTATCCGATTGATATTTAACTCAAACAAAAATTTAAGCATTTGCTTGGTCTTATCGACATGTAGATAAGTATCAAACACATACCCCGCAATGTATCCCGCAATCTTCTCGTCTTGAAGATCTACACCATTATCTAAAAGTTTTTGATAGAGGTCATAATCGAGGTCTTTGGTCGCCTTTTCCAGTAAGCCACGAATCATGAACTCGCTCTGTTCAGCAAGGGCAGTCTTAATGAATAAATCCTCTTGGTTTGTTAATCTTGCGACATCGTAAGGGTCTTGCTGTCCCCAGTGAGATTGGGAGCTATAGGAACGTGAAAAGAATAGCGCCCCTGCACGCATCAGCTCACGCACCATCAGCCAATCTTTAGCAATTATCGCCCAGTGGATCGGCTTATAACTCTTATCATCCCCCCTATTCACATCAATCGCTCTAAGCAAGATCGCAGTTATGATAAAATGCCGATTTCTTGTTGCAACATGGGTAGGAAACTCACCAGCAGCATTCTTAATTGTCGGCTTAACACCTGCCGCTAACAACATCTCCACCTCTTCACGATTACCATCCGCAGCAGCTTTGAACATCATCTGCGCATTGCGTTTAGCTAGCGCTTGACCGCCGATACTATTGGCATCATCAGTGCTTAACGATTTCTCTATCTCCTCAGCTGTGCGTGCATTTGCACTGATCAGCATCTGAGCGATCGGCGCTACTCGACTACTATGTTTGAGCATATGGAGGTCGTAGGGAGTCTTGCCATCAGCGTCGATTAAACTTACATCGGCAGCGCTTGCAATCAACAACTCTAGGACTTCAAGCTGTTGATGGATAACCGCATGATGCACCGCCGTTCGCGCTTGGTCATCCCTGCTGTCTATCGGCAACTCTGTGATAAGCTTGGCAACCAGCGCTACATTACCTTGCTGCACAGCCTGCATCAGACTAGCGACCCGCAAGACCTGTGCTTGTGCCAGACTAACTTGTCCGTAACTTAACAGGGTCAGCATGAAACATACTCTAATCATCTGCTCTCCATAGTTATTGTCTCTATACGCCTATCGGCGTGCAGGGCACACCCTGCACCCGGCTTTGTTGCATAACTAACATCTCTCCTTTTTAGTATGCGGAGGGCT
>JAPPIL010000244.1 GCA_028877195.1 Pseudomonadota bacterium | reverse complement strand
TTATTGCTTACCCTACTAATTAAAACTCATTACTCCATGCAAACATTTGTTAAGCGAAATGGCGACACGCCCTAGTGCATCGCCCTTGCCGACAGGCATAAGACCAAGCGCTTCAGCGATGGTGGCGTGAATAACAGTCTTCGTTGCCCCTGTGTCCCATATTCCCTCAACCTCAAGATACCGTGCTTTTTTCAACCTCTCATCAAAAGCATGTATGAGGTTATTGTTTTCATCTAATGGGTTAAGAATTCCCACGGTGCAAGCAAGACAGTTTTCACCTTCATCCAGCATTCTAGCCGAGGAGGCGTGCCGCTCAACCCCATCTCTGTGCAAGATGTGTATGTCCTTCATGAAAAAACTTCATATGCTGATTATGTCAGAACAAATCTTACGCTGTCATCCACCACCTGTTGGATGACAAACTCCCCGAATTTATGGGTTTTAAGCGCATCTTCCAAGGCTTCTGGGAAAGACGAATAGCGTTTTTCTTTGATTTCATCTCCAACAATGACCACATACTTTCCTCTGCATTCTTTAAGAAGACGTTCTTTGTTTTCTTGAAATACATTAAAACTATAGTCTATTGCTTCCATGTTAATCTTCCTATTAGGTGGCGACATAAGCTATCTCCCTACAAGCCTGTTGTAAACCTCAAGATAGATTATCCTCCATAATAAGCAATATTTCACTCAAGCTATCCACCAAACAGCGGTAAGATCCACGGTTTAGTCAACAATCTACTGTTCATTGACCACACTACTTGAGATAGGCGTTTATTGCGTCACAAGGTTTAGCTTATCAGCGATTTTAGGGCTTGCCTTCCTCTCCAGATAGTCAAGAAGAATCCCTTGCGCTCTTTCTTTGTTTTCTTTGGACATGGTTAAGTAGACAACGCCAACCAAGCCGACACCGATAAGGACGACTGGTATTGCTGATAGTGGATCTGACATGATACTTTCTCCCTGTTGTTTATACCCACCTTATCGGCAATATTGTTATTTGGTTAACCGCACTACCCACAAGCATTAGAGGCATCTAAACGTGATAGATTTGAAATGGCGACACGCCCTAGTAAGTTTTAGTTTGATTGTGGGTGGCTAGGTGCGGCTTTGTTGAATTATCAAAGCGAGGCAGTTATTAGAGTCAAAAACATGGGAGAAGCTCTTGGGGATAGATAAGCTGTTTTTGTTGCTTATCTCATCGCTGGCGACTGCGTTTGCGGCGAGCGTAACTGGCATGGGTCAGGGGATGACCCTGTTGGCACTGATGTCCATGTTTATTCCCCACCAACTGATAATTCCCATTCACGGCATTAAACAGTTCTTCTCCAATTTTTTTGTGTTTGCCTACTTGTATAAACATCTCCACTACCGCACCATCTGTTACTTTGTGGTGGGGGTAGTGCCAGGGGCATTGATCGGCTACCAGCTTCTTGCCATCATCAAAAGCAATACGATCTTCCTAGTGATATTAGCGCTGATGACGATTATCACTGCTATCAAACCTAAATTTGCACCAGCGATCAGACTCAATACCATTGGTTTTTCAGTCTTGGGTTTGGTGGCAGCGATGCTCGCGCCGATTATCGGTGCAGTCGGGCCACTGCTTGCACCGTTTTTTATTCGCTCAAAGTTTGAACGCCAAACCTTCGTCAGCACCAAAGCCTGCTGTCAGATGGCTGTCCACCTCTCTAAAGTTCCTGTGTTTTTAGCCGCCGACTTTCCCTACGGATTATACGATATACCGATACTGTTGGTTATCGTCAGCTCGTATATTGGCACAGTGTTAGGCGTGAACGTGCTCCATAAAATAAAACAGAAAACGTTTACCAACCTCTTGCGAATCGTCCTACTGATAATGGGAATAATGATGTTGTGGAAACTTGCCTAGCGTTTGACAGCAGGTTGCACAAACTGTAGCGTTTACAAATCAAGGTGGTAGCGATAAACTTCGCTGCGCAAATTACATGGTAGTCGCACGGTGTGGAAACAGTATCTCGTGGTGTTGGGTCTCTTTTGTTCCGAAGGTCTGTATGCTTGGTGGCTATGGACTCCTGGCGACTCTGTAGATAACGTCGGCTACTCCCCTGCACAGCCACTTCCTTTTGACCATAAAATCCATGCAGAGCATAAGATTCCTTGCGAGTATTGTCATTCGGGAGCAAGGCGTTCAACTGTTGCGGGTATCCCTGCGCAAAACACTTGTATGGGTTGTCATAAGTTTGTCGCAACGGATAAGGATGCGATAAAGTTTCTTGCCAAGCGTTTCAAAGAGAACAAACCGATCAAGTGGGTGAAGGTTCACGATTTACCTGACTATGTTCGGTTTTCGCATCAGGTGCATGTGGCGGCAAACATCGCTTGTCAGGATTGTCATGGCAAGGTTGAGGATATGAGTGTTGCGGTGCAGGTTGCGCCGTTACAGATGGGGTGGTGTGTTGATTGTCATCGTGAGAAGCAAGCGGACATCGCATGTCTAACGTGTCATTATTGAGTTGAACTAACTGCAGGGGAATATGAAGCACCCTTACGTCATCGCTGAAGAGTTGTGCGCAGATATTGCTGAAATGAAGCAAGGCAGTAGCGACACCCATCCTCGTGCTCACACTGCTGCTAGGGAGACCGCTGTCGCTGATCCAAAAAGCAACACCGACGCTAATGCGACGATCGGTCGTCGAGACTCTAAACAACCGTCCAATCTAAATGACAGCACCGATACTAGTTCCGTGATAGGTCGAAGAGACTCTAAACAACCTTCCAATCTAAATGACAACACCGACACTAGTTCCACGATAGGTCGGAGAGACTTTCTAAAATATTTTAGTGCGGGTGTGGCGTTGGCATCGGGGTCATGTGTGAGGCGACCAGCGGAGTTTGCTATTCCGTATGTCAAGCAACCGATTGATCAAGTGCCTGGGGTGGCGACTTATTATGCTACGACTTGCGGCGGTTGTTCTGCTGGTTGTGGGATGATGGTGAAAACGCGTGAGGGACGACCAGTAAAGGTTGAGGGCAATCGTGCGCAGTCGGTTAGTAATGGTGCGCTCTGTTCGTTGGGGCAAGCATCGTTGCAGGGCTTGTATCACCCTGAACGTCGTAAGCAACCGTTGATTAGGCGTAATGGTAAGCTTACGGCGGTAAGTTGGGAAGACGTGTATTTGCACTTGAGTGCGGTGCTGGCGAAGACGGGCGATGCGACGGGCAAGCGGGTTGGTATTCTGACCAGTGGTGCGACTGGGCATCGGCATGAATTTTTACGGGAAGTGTTAGCAAGGCTAGGTGCGAGTGAAGATAGACTGTATAGCTATGAGTCAAACACTTTGCCAACGCAGGTAGCAACGGCACATCAGCGAGCATTTGGTCGTTATGTGATACCTCGTGCTGATTTTAGTAAAGCGAATACAGTGGTTGGCATTGGTAGCGACTTTTTGGATCAAGGGGTTGCCAAGGTTTATTATGCCAAACAGTTTGCAGAATCTCGCAGCCTTGATTCGTATACCGAATTTGTGCAGTTTGAAGCGGCGATGAGTTTGACTGGTGCGAGTGCGGATAAACGAGTGGTTATTGCACCGAATAGTGAAATTCATGTGGCATTGATGTTAGCGGATACTTTGTCCAAACACCCGCAGGTGCGTGGCAGTGCTGATGAATTGCAGATGATTCGGCTGATGTTGCAGCGAGTGCGACGACAGGTGGAGGTAAGCCCAGAGACGCATGGTGAGATAAATCTGTTGGTGCAGAAGTTACTGGATAAACCGTCGTTAGTATTGTGCGGTGGGTCAGGCAATGCAGACAGTAATTCGGAAGCGTTGCAGACGGTAGCGATTGCGATCAACATTATGTTGGGTGCGTATGGCAATGTATTGAACTTGGAACGCAGTTGGCATGTGCCAGCGGTGCAGGGTGATGATTTACAAAGATTACGTCAGACGATTGATGAGCTGGATGTTTTATTTATTATCGATAGCGACCCGTTCTTTACTTTGCCACCTGCTTGGCGATTTGCCGATAAGGTGAAGGGGAAAACAATCGTCAGTATGAACTCGTTCCCAACGCTGACGGATGACTATGCGACACATGTTTTGCCCGTCCATCATTTTCTTGAATCTTGGGGCGATGAGCAACCGTTAGCGGGTGAATGGAGTTTGCGGCAACCAGTGGTCAGACCGATTACTGATAGTCGGCAAAGCGAAGATGCCCTGCTATGGATATTAGCGACGATGCAGAAACCGTTGCCTTATGCTGATTATCGCAGTTTTTTGCAGCAACGTTGGCGCAAATTACAGCAGCAGGCGCAGGACAAGGGGAAGTTCGCGGCGTTTATGCATGCTAATCAGGAACGGGGCGTGTTCATCAATAAAGTGCAGGGTAAATACGGTGCTTTGCGCAGTTTAGATGTGCGAATCAACGATGTTGCGAAAGGTTTAAAACTTTCCTCGCCGCTTGACAATCGTTTGCTAGACGGACGGGGCGCGCATTTACCTGTGTTGCAGGAGGTTGGTGATAGTCTGACGACGATTGCGTGGGACTCGTGGGTGGCGTTGAGTCCAGCGACGGCGAAACGGCTTGGGTTGCGGCGCAACGATGTGTTGCGCGTGCAGGGTGCAGGTGGTGCGATTGAGGCAGCGCTGTATCCGATGCCTGGGTTGCATGATGAGACCGTGCTGATACCGCAAGGCAATGGTTATCCCGATGCTGGTGTTAGCGGTGGCGAAGCTGGTGGTCGGGCGGTGGTTAGTAAAGTTTCGGCTGGTATCGGTGTCAATCCGTTAGCGGTTTACTCTGATGTGGCTGGGCGACTGCCTGTTACTAGCGGTGAAGCGGTGCGAATTACTCGCACGGGCAAGACTCATCAGCTTGTGGTCATGCAGAAAGAGAGCAAGCTTGGCAATCGCGGCGATATTGTCAAACGGATGCCGATGGCACAGGCGGTGAAGCATAGTGGCGAAACCAAAAACCTTGATAAAGTTCCTGACCTTTACCCGCAACTAGAAACAGCCGAGTATCGCTGGGGAATGAGCATTGATTTACAGAAGTGTATCGGCTGTTCTGCTTGTATGGTTGCTTGTGCGCAGGAGAATAATGTTCCGCAAGTGGGGCGTAATCAAGTAGCGCTAGGTCGGGAGATGCATTGGTTGCGGCTTGATCGCTATTTTCACGGTGAACTGGAGAATCCTGCGGTAACGATTCAACCGATGTTATGCCAGCACTGTAACCATGCACCGTGTGAGGCGGTCTGTCCTGTATATGCGACGACGCATGATGCTGAAGGTATCAATGCGATGACTTACAACCGCTGTGTCGGCACGCGCTACTGTGCTAATGCCTGTCCTTACAAGGTGCGGCGCTTCAACTGGTGGACACATAAGTGGAATGTAATCGACGACCAAGACCATAACCGCAATCCACGGGCGTTGAATCCAGATGTAACGGTGCGCACGCGTGGGGTGATGGAGAAGTGTAATTTCTGCTATCAGCGTCTGCGTGATGGCAAACACAAGGCGCAACAGGAGCAGCGATCGTTACGTGATAACGAGGTAATGACTGCTTGTCAGGAGACTTGTCCAACTGATGCGATAACCTTTGGTAATTTACACGATAAGCAGAGCGAAGTAGCGAAACAGCGCCAGGATTACCGTGCTTACTTGGCATTGGGTGGTTATCCTGAATTAGGTGAGTATGGTTTGAAGACGTTACCGAATGTCAGTTACTTGGCAAAAACTCTTCTCCACGCTCCCGCTGACGAGCATGCACATGGCAACGACCATGACGAGGGAAATTCCGATGGGCATGGTTGAGGGTTGGCAGCGCAGTGTCGCTGATGTCAATAACGATATTCTGGTCAACACGCGTAAACCGCATCCGATGTTTTATGTTGCCCTTGCCGCGTCGTTATTGTGTGTGGTGCTTGGCGGGGTATTCTGGGGAATTCAGATAACTCGTGGCATGGGGGTAGCTGGTCTCAACAGCCCAGTGTATTGGGGTGTGTATATCACCAACTTTGTTTTTTGGGTTGGTATCGGTCATGCGGGAACGTTGATTTCCGCGATTTTATTTTTGTTTCGGGCACGTTGGCGCAACAGTGTCAATCGCAGTGCGGAGGCGATGACGATTTTTGCGGTGATGTGTGCGGGGATGTTTCCCTTGATTCACGTCGGTCGGGTTTGGGTGGCGGCTTACTGGATGTTGCCGTTACCGAATACTAATAACCTCTGGGTCAATTTCCGTTCACCGCTAATTTGGGATGTCTTTGCGATTTCTACTTATCTGACGGTATCGCTACTGTTTTGGTATATGGGGATGATACCTGATTTGGCATCGTTGCGCGATCGGATGCGTGGCTTCAAGCGTTTGGTATACGGGGTCTTGTCATTTGGTTGGCGGGGCACGGCGCAGCAATGGCATCATTATGAGACGGGCTATGCGTTTTTGGCGGCACTTGCTACGCCGTTGGTGTTATCGGTGCATAGTGTGGTGTCGTGGGATTTTGCGATGTCTATTCAACCAGGTTGGCATACGACGATATTTCCGCCTTATTTTGTGGCGGGGGCAATCTTATCTGGTTGTGCGATGGTTTATACCTTGTTGATGCCTGTGCGATGGATGTTTCGTTTACAGGACTATATCAGGCAAGAACATCTTGATGCTTTACTGAAGCTGACACTCTTGACTTCCAGCATTGTTTTTTATGCCTATGCGGTTGAATTTTTTGTCGCTTGGTATAGTGGCAATGTCTATGAGCAGGAGATATTTGCGAAACGTTTGCATGGTGATTATGCTTTTTATTTTTGGGTGATGGTCTTCTGTAACTGTATCTTCCCGCTGGTGTTTTGGTTCAAACGTTTGCGCATGCATGTGCCGACTGCTTTCGTCGTCTGTGTGTTGATCAATGTTGGGATGTGGTTTGAGCGTTACAACATCATCGTTTCAAGTTTAGTGGAAGACTTTTTGCCAGGTTCGTGGGGGCATTATCAACCGTCTTGGACGGAGATGTTTATTACGCTCGGTAGTTTTGGTTGGTTTTTCTTTTGGTTTTTGATTTTTTGTCGTTATTTCCCGATTGTCTCGTTGTCGGAGATCAAACTCATCATGCCAAAACCGATGCGCAGTCAGTCAAGTGCCCGACAAGCTGGGGGCGATTAACGGCTCTGTTAAATAATTATTTAAGCGGTGGTGTATACGTGTTTAGCAAAAAGTCTAGGTGGTGGGTTTGGGAGGTTATCGCTGTCAGATGAGTGCCATTTGGCACTCATCTGACAGCGAGCTAACAGTCGCCGATAGGCGACTAGCTTATTCGGATCAAAGCATGTGCCTTTGGGCACATGCTTTGATCCCGATAATCCCAAAAACAAACAGTGTTTCTGTGTGGTCATATTTTGCCAGCATAGTTGTGTGTTGGCTGGGGGTGTAGTTATTCAACAAAGTCTGTCATCATGATGGCGATATTGCGAAGACTATTCGGTAGTCGTCAGCGTCAGGGTGTGTTTGCGCTTTACGAGTATCTTGACGATGCGATTGCGGTAATCACTAAACTACGGGCGCAGGGTGATAAGTTTGATGTCTTTACCCCTACTTATTATCATGAGTTGGAGGCAGCGTTGGGCTATGAGCCGAGTAAGGTGCGGTGGTTTACGCTTACTGGGGCATTGCTTGGGGTAACGTTTGGTTTTGGGTTGTGCTTGTTGACTGATTATGACTGGCCGCTGGTGGTCGGTGGCAAGACGGCTGGAATTTATTCGTTGCCTGCGTATGTGGTCATCGGTTTTGAGATGATGATTTTATTGGGAGCGATTGCGACTATTTTGGGGGTATTGTTGCTTGGCAAAGTGCCGAACCCGAAGGGCAGGATTTATAGCACCCAGACGACCGATAGTCGTTTTGGTATCTATGTTTATGGTATTGACGATAAGCATGCGACCGCCAAACTTTTGCAGGAGCGAAGCGTTGAGTTGGAGGTGTTTCGATAGATGCACCGTTTACTGCTGATAACGATAATAGTTTCTGTCGCGGTGGTGTTCGCTGGTTTATCTGCCTGCACCGATAGAAACACCACCAAGCTGCAATACATGCCTGATATGGCGGATGCACCGACGGTTAAAGCGCAGGAAGATTTTCTTGACCCGCCACCGCATAGTGTTGCGCGGGGTGCAGTTTATTATGGTGCGACAGCTGAAGAAAGCACTGTGCAACCGACGGTTGCTCCTGATTTGGTGCAGGGCAAGTATCTTTATGAGACGTTTTGTCAAGTTTGTCATGGTGCGCAAGGTAAGGGCAATGGTAGTATTGTAGAGGATTTTCCGCGTCCACCTGATATTACAGCTGAAGTTTACCGCCAACGCAGCGATGCATTCATCATGCATCGGGTTACTTTTGGCACAGCGATTATGCCAGCTTATGGGCACATGACCTCCGTCGCTGAACGTTGGCAGATAGTTTTTTATTTACGTGAGCTTCAGAAATGAATGATTTTATTTTTTCAAAAGTTTTTGATCAAACTTTTTTCAAAAAGTTTTGAGGGTTGAGCATGGGTGGCTATTCATTTATTTTTGTATGCGAGGAGGCGTTCCCCCTCCTCGCGCTCCTCCATCCCTTTTGTTCCCAAACATATGCTGGTTTGAATCAGAACAAACTTTTTACCATTCGTATGACTCATGGCAAAATAGTTTTTCTGATTCTGATAACACCCAGCATATGTCTTGAGACGATAGGGGGAGAGCACGAGAGGGGGAACGCCTCTCGTAAACAAAAAGGAGAAAACATTGAATAAAAACTACTCCCTACCGCTAACGACGACCGTCAAGGGTGCGATCGTCTTTTGTCTGTTGATCGGGGTTGCGACACTTATCTATGCCTATGCATCTGGTGCGGCGTTACGGGCTTGGGGCAGTGTTCTTGCGAGCGTCTTCTTTTTCTTCATGGTGGCGCTCGGTGGTGCGGCATTTGCCTGTATGCAAGACCTGCTCGGTGCATTGTGGGGGCGACCGATCAAGCGGTTACATGAGTCGTTTGCCAGTTTTTTGCCTGTCGTATTGATATTCTGTCTGCTGTTCTTTCTCTGTATCAAGCTGGGCATCGCTGATGCTGACCAGGTGTATGTTTGGATCGCTGACCATCACTACTTACATCATTATGTTGGCAAACGCTCATGGTTGGTCGAAGATTTTATGTTAGTGCGGGTGCTAGTCTTGTTAGTGATTATCTTGGCTTGTGTTTACTGGCAACTACGGCAAGGACTGCGTGCCGATCGGTTGCTGTTACAATCCGAGTCAAGCGCCGAGCAGGGGGTGCGTGCTGAAGCGTTGGCGATGGCGGTGGCAAATCGCAAACGTTTGCGCTACTGGTCAGCACTGTTGTTAGTGGTGTATGCACTATGTTTTACTTTTATCTGCTTTGATTTGACGATGGCACTTGCTCCAAAATGGTTCTCTACTCTTTGGGGGGGGTGGAACTTTGCAATCATGATGCAGACGTTGCTTGCTTTTTTACTGCTTTTTATGTTTGCGCTCAAGAACACGCCGATTGGCAAACGCTACGGAGTGAAACAGTTTCACGATGTCGGTAAACTCCTGTTTGGTTTTACAATTTTCTTTGCTTATCTAACCTATGCGCATGTGTTGACCTACTGGTATGCCAACATGCCAGAGACATCGCAATACTTTATCGACCGCTTACAGCAACCATGGTTGTCGTTGGTAATGGTGTTGCCGCTATGTAATTTTCTGTTGCCGATGCTTGCCTTTATTCCCAAAGCAAGTAAGTGGACAGCGCCTGTTGCTATACCTGTGTGTGTGATGGTGATTATCGCGCAATGGGCAACACAAGTGGTAGTGATTGCGCCTGAACTTGACCGCGATCATAGCTGGAGCATGCCGTTGCTAGAGTTTGGCACATTCGTTGGATTTTGGGGGCTGTTCATGTGCTGTGTCTCGCTGTTCTCTCGCCGTTTCCCGATGCTTGCGATCAGCGACCCTGATTTGCCGCAGGGATGACAGGCTTTGTTGCATAACTAACATCTCTCCTTTTTATTATGCGGAGGAACGTGAGCTTCGCAGACTTCATGCACTCCGATCGAACATGGCAAGCAAGCTTGCCTGTCCTCTCTCCGTTTTGAAGTGCCCTTCCTCCGCACCTCCCCCCTCTTCCATCTTGCTCCGTGCAGCCAAGTTATTG
>JAPPIL010000060.1 GCA_028877195.1 Pseudomonadota bacterium | reverse complement strand
AGCTTGAGCTAGGCAAAAAAGCACCGATAAAAGGGCATTGAATCAATATAATTGGCAGCATATTTGAGGGCAGGTTAATATTGAAGAGAGGCTGTTTTTGGAGTACCGTATGCTGTTTTTCGTCTTCTTACAAAAAGAGACGCGATAAAGCAATGCAGCTCTCATCACATTGGGGGCATTCCTACTACAAAAATGAAACTGATCTGGACAATAAAATACCTGCGTTTTGAAGCCCAGCGCTACATGGTGTGGGTGGGATTGAACTTGCTTATCCTGCTATTAGTTGCGCTAGCACTGCATGCGATGATGCATAGCAACGGTATGTGGGACGGCATTGATGGCAAGTATGAAGCAGTATTAATCGCACACAGCTTGATTTATCTCGTGCTGATCTTGAGTTCTATGTTTGTGCTTACCTTCGCCTTCTTGTTCGGGCGACGGGATAAGAGTAACGCGAACATCTACCTACTTAAACTTTCACCTCGTTCTATCTATGCTCTGCAGTCTCTGCGCTTTGCTTTCTTTGCTGTCAGTCTCTGCATCTACGTGCTGCTGGTCTTGGCGATGTCATTGTTCATACCCCTACCCGCAGAAGCGCGTTCTTTCTACGAATTTTTATTTACTGCCAGCTCATATATGTTGTTCACCATGTTGTTGCCGATGCTTGCCTGTGTGTTTTTATGTGTTGAAATAAACAATAGCTACGCCCGCGGTCGCCGCATACTCGCCATAGCACAGGCACTGGGCTTCTGTGTCTTCTGGTTCTATCTGTTACCCATGCACTGTTTGGATATGTTGGCAGAGATGAATTTTTTGCCTCGCATACCTCTGGCATTGCCAGCGCTTGCATGGGACGTGCCGTCATTCCTCCAGTCAATGGAACTCGCTCTTGAGCCGCTACTGCTAGCGATCTTGCTTACTGCTATTTGCGTCTATCTTACCGGCCGCGTGGTTAGGGAGACGGAAGTTTTTTAGGAGCAGTGTGCTAGGCTCGCCTACCGACGCGGCATGTATAAACCACCGAGCACCCCCTCCTTGCTAGGGTCTTCGCCTCGCAAGACAAAGCTGCACTTTATCCCCGCAAAGCCTTGAAACCAGCTCTTCGCTTGGAGTTGCTGGAGTAGTTGCGCACAAAGACTGCGGCTGTCCGCACCTGATAGAGGCTTTTCTAAACTAATACGCAGTAGGATACCAACCCCACCCGCAGCCAAGATGGTCTCGATTGCCAGTATTTGTGCCTGTAGCGTTGACCTGATAGTCTTCTCCCATACAGCAGTGGTAAGCAACTGGTGTTGTTTGCTGCGGATCAATGCCGTTTGCGGAAATTTGATGAATGGGCTGTCCCGCAGGAGTTTTGCCGCGATGTCGTATTTGACATAGGCAAGCATTGCGGTCTTCTCCTTCTCCGCCTGCTGTAGCCAAAGGTTAAAGTCATGCCCCAGATGTGTCCATTGCTGGGAATGTAGCGCCGCGATATGCCACTTAGCCTTGGCATCCTTGCTGTTTGGCACATAGACGATAAGTATGCGCCCCATTTCAGTCTTGCCGATGACCGACAGCCAGAGAAAAAACTGTTGTCTGAAACCATACATGGGTTTGAGTTGGAGAGCATCTTGCGGGCAAGCAATCGGTGCAACCTCACCGTCAGGCTGTAATTCCCACAGCCTTGCGATATTCACCTTGTAAGGTCGGCGATAAATCATCTCTATGCGTTTGAAAAAATCAGGCAGGTCGATACCCATCTGCTGTAGACGCGGGTGAAACTGTTTGGTCAACGCAGGTATGTTGCGATTAGCGATATAGTCAATACTGGCATTGATCGCGGCATCTAAAGATTTGGATGGCGATTGCAGCTTGCCGTTCTGGTTGTGAACAAGACATTGCCGTAGCGCAGCTGTCTGGGGGGCAGTCGTCGGTGCGCTAGCTACAGCAATGGCTGCCAACAGCCACACAAATACGGCAAGACAAGGCCAAGCCGCGTAGTTCATTACATCCCGACAGGCTTGTTTGTTGGGGTATGCTATGAGCACTGCTTACGACCTGTTGCCGCTAAAAAATCCGCATCACGATACTTGAGGGTTGGAATTTTAGACCAGTCGTCGTCCCAATGCTTCGCAACCAACGTCCGTATTAGATGTGGATAAAAGTGCTTTTCTACCGCCAGCACCTTGCTCTGCACTTCTTTGGCGTTGCGGCATTTGGAAATATCCGTCGCAACTTGGGCAACGTAATGCCCTTCATCAAAACCATGCACCACCATGTGGGCGGTGATACCCGTTGTTGTCTCGCCCGCATCAAACACGGCCCGATGCACGTTCATGCCAAACATGCCCTCACCACCGAACTTCGGCAATAAAGAAGGGTGGGTGCTGATAGTGTGGTGCTCAAAGCCTGCGACGGCAGGGAAACGACGTGTGAATCCAGCCAGAATAATCGCTTCAGCAGCATGATGTTGTAGCCAAGGCGTAAGTTTACGGGTAGCTTGTTCTTGCGCATCGAAATCGCAAACCAACGTCGGCAAGTCAAGCTTGCGGGCATAGACAAGCCCAGCGGCAGTATCTTTGGATGCGATGACCCCGACAACCTGATAGTGATATTCCTGCTGGTGCAGCAACAAATGCTGGAGCATGACTCCCTTGCCTGATATTGCTACTACTATTTTACCAACGTTCATCGCCTTGCTCCCTCCCCTTATTATGTGCCTGCCTTGCTGCCTCCAAACCGATAGCAGTTTTGTTGCTGCACGCGGTTGGCAAAAGCAGTCGCAGTAGTGATGCTCTTACCTTCAACTTGTAAGGCATGGATATTCAGTGTGCCCTCTCCTGTGTTAACTCGCAAAACTTTTTCACCACCCGCGTCTTGCTTGGCAACAACAAAATCACCACATGCTTGTGCCTGTTGACTAGCAGATGTTGGCGGCCGATGCTCTTGTTGCGCTAAAGTTATTCTTTTCAGTATCACTCTTTTGCCGTTCCAGTAAGTAAAAATTTCAGGCCAATCGCTAAACGCTAAATAGCGGCGGTATATTGCGGTGGCGTGCCATTGCCAATCAATTGCCCCATCGCTTTTTTTGATCTTATAGCACTTCGTAACGCGGCTTTGATCTTGTGGTGTGCCGATATAGTCGGGGTTTTGCAATTTTGCCAAAGCAGCAGGTAAAATCTGCGCACCGAGTGCAAACAAACTCGTTAGCAGTTGCTTGTGATTGGTGTCCGCAGGGATAGGCAAGCGTTCTTGGATGATAATGTTGCCAGCATCCAGTTCCTTAACGGTAAAGCAAATCGTTACCCCCGTCTCCTGCTCACCTGCTAGTAAAGCCGCAGGCACAGGCGACGCACCGCGATGACGAGGTAAGAGCGAAGGATGAATATTGATTGTTGCCCGCTTTGCCGTGCGCAGAAAGCCGTCTGATAACAGCTGCCCGTAAGCCGCAGTCAAGATAACATCAATCTCAAGTGTTTGAAGTTGTTTGATAAATTCCGCATCACTCGCCCGCGGCGGACAAAACAACTGCAAATTATGCGTAAGAGCATAGTCCGCTACGGAACTGCAGTCATCTGCGGGCAAGGTTGATAGATTAGGCTTGCTGCTACTTACAACAGCTACGAGGTCAATCTGTTGTTGGGCATGTAGCTCACACAGCTTGCGTAGCGGTGGTATCGCCTCAAGCGGTGAACCCATGTATAGCACACGCATCGCATTTCCATAAATACCAAGTTATTTCAAATGTTTACCCCTTCAAGAACCAAATCGCAAGCAAGATTTTTTAGATTTTATGCACCACTTAATGTATTCATGAATTGATTTAGTTTTTTAGTAAAGTATTAAGCAGAGGTTTAAAATGCATTTAAAACTACTCGCCATCATCATGATGTTGATGCCAACGCTGGGAACGGCAATGCCGCATACCTTGTTAGCTGCCGCGATTAGCAAGAACCTTCAAATTGGTAAAACTCTGACATTATCGCCATCGGCGCAGTCGGTGCTCGGCATCATGCTGCACAGAGATGTGCCAAGCATTGTTAAGAAAAAGGATTTGCGTGGAGTAGGGGTTATGGGGAAAGAAAAACCTCTGTTTGCGATTGCTGAACATTTGAACGCAGTTGGCGGTAATCTACAGATGACGTTGCTTGAAATTGTGCGTCATGACGATGCCGATGCAATAGAACTCTTGACAGTCTTTGACGCGAACGTGCGTGATAATCTCAAACTTCGCCGCCTGTTGTTAGCAGATTTCGTTGACTATATCAGTCAGCCCGCCCGCACTATTCATGGCACAACACTTGGGGTTGATGAACTTCATAGTGATGAGGTGCTTGGACTTGCCTATGGTAGTGCTTTTGTGCAGGCGATAAGACGGGATAATCTTCAGATGGCTGCAAAGCTTGAAAAGCTTGGAGCATATATCGACGGTGAAGTCCTTGCCTATGTCCAATCAAAGGAGGCGATCGACTACTTGGCAACCGTGATTGCAATTACAGGCGAAGATGCTCTATACGGTGCGTTCAGCATGCCACCGCACGCTAACCATCTATTTACCTACTACTTGTCAACGCTGGCGACTAGCGACTTGGCGCGGGTGCTGTTGAAACCAGCAGATGATGACTCTGGGCAAACGTTTGTGGATGAGTTGTATCAACTGTTCACTGCCTACTATCATGATATGCTGGGCAGTCCTGTCGAAGTGCATGAACAAATGACTGATGTCGTTTTAAGTCGTCTGCTGTTAGCGAAGCGCAGCGCAGGTGATATGAGTGGTCTGCCCCACCAAGAACCAGAGTTCCAAGAACAAGAGACTACAGCTATGGAGAGATAGCTAGTGCTGCGACACCATTGTCATGCTTGAGATAGTAGGCATTGGTGTCGAGGAAGGCGATGTCTCGCATGCGTAGCTCGCCATTTCGCATGTCGCCGCGCAACGCCTCGAAGCGAGGGAAAACCAGCGGAACCTTCATATCCGTTACGATGTCTTTGCCGTCGGTGTGGTTTTCTTGTCCCTTGCTTGATTCATAAGCAATCATCACCCGATGGATTTTCAGTTCACCGTTATCAGCGGTGGCATTACAGTAGAAATTTATCATCACGCGTGCGACTTCGGCAGTTTGCGACACGAGATCGTTGGAAGTTTGAAAGACTTTGAAGCTATAACCGAGGCGGTTTTTTTCGGCACTGACGGTCAAACGTTTCAGCTTACTCCAGACCCGTTTGCCCATTGCCAAGTATTGGGTGCAGCGCATGCCATTGTCATTGTCGATGGTTAAGCGATAGTAGTCGTAGATGTTATCTTGATCTAAACCATAGACGCTTTTTTCGGAATCGCTTACTTGGGTGAGAAAATCATCTTTCTTGATTGCCTGAAAGACTTCTGGCATTGAAGTATCACCCTTGCTCAAGACAGGCGTGCTGCGCTCGGTCGTGCTGACGACATCGATGCCATCTTTTTCACTTTCATCGCTAGGTGTGCTCGATAAGCCTGTAAACTGCTCTTTGTTTGATTTACACCCCACGACCAACAGTGTTAGCGACAGTATCCCAACTAACAGTCGTTTCGTTATCAGCATCTGCAAGCCCCTCTATCTGTATGTTATCTGACGGCAGTGTGGTAGTGCTGAACCTTTGCCAGCAGTGCACCAATTACCCCTCGTCATTTAGAGTGCATATCTTTAAGTATTTTTTTGAAACTTTTTGCGCACGGTTCGTAGTTCATCGAGAGCTTCGGGGTTTGCTATTGCGTCTTGATTGCGCACTTTTTCACCCGCAAAGGCATGCTTGACGGCAAGTTCCATTTTTTTGCCGTTCAGCGTATAGGGTAAGGCTTGCACCTGATAGATATGTTTAGGCACATGGCGCTTGGTGAGAGCAGTGGCAATCTTGGTGCGAATGGCATGTTGATGTTGTGGCAAGAGCTTTTGTTTGCCCTTCAGCACGACAAAGAGCAGGAGTTGCGAGTGGTGGTCGATGATTACGGCATCTTCGAGGTCGGCAATATCCTCAAGTTGGCGGTAGATTTCCGCTGAACCGATTCGCACCCCATGTGGATTCAATACCGTGTCTGAACGTCCATAGACCTGCACGCCACCTTCGGGTGTAATTTTGACATAATCCCCATGTCGCCAGACTTGACGTTGCGGGTAATGGTTGAAATAGGTCTGGCGGTATTTAGTTCCTGTAGGATCATTGAGCAAGCCTTTCGGCATGGAGACGAAGGGCGAGGCGCAGACCAGTTCGCCTTTTTCATCGACGACACTCTCGCCTTGATCATTGTAGGCGTGGACATCCATGCCGAGACCTTTGACCTGAATCTCTTCTGCACGCACAGGCAACATGACATTGCCGAGCATAAAGCATGAGAGAATATCCGTTCCGCCCGAAATAGAAGCAAGATGCACATCCGCTTTGATCTGTTCATAGACGATACGATAATGCTCACGGTGTAGCGGTGCACCAGTTGCAAATATCGTCCGTAGTTGTGTCAATGCCGAAGACTGTTGCCGCAGGTCTTTACAGATGCTGATATAGCGTGGGTTGACTCCGACAGCAGTCGCATGCATCGCTTCAGCAACTCGCCAAAGGTTCGCGGTGGCGGGATAGTGTGGTGCGCCGTCATAGAGACCGATAGCGCAACGGACAGACAGAGCCGACAGCATCCAATTCCACATCATCCAGCCGCAAGTGGTGTAGAACAGCAAACAGTCGCCTGCGCCAAGATCGCCGTGAATGCGCAGTTCTTTCTTGTGTTGAAGCAGTGTGCCGCCAACTGTATGAACGATACATTTAGGGATGCCAGTCGTGCCCGATGAAAACATGATGAACAGTGGATCAGCGAAATCCATCGCCGCATAGTTGGTAGCAAGGGGTGGCGTATGTTTGGCGAGGAAATTTTCAAAGCATTGGTAACCATGACAGGTATCATCGAGGTGCGGGGTAGTGATGGCAAGCGTCTGTGGAAACTTTTTCAATAGCCCAGCCATCTTCGCTAAGCAGTCGTGTTTTTTGCCACCATAGACATAAGATGGAGTGAAGAAGATAATTTTGGGGTTTAACTGCTGCAAACGCTCATAGATGCCCGCTGCACCGAAGTCAGGCGAGCATGACGACCAGATACCACCGAGCATAGTGGTGGCAAGGGCAGCGATGACTGCTTCAGGGACGTTAGCCAGAATACCAGCGACGACTGTGCCTTTACAGACACCTGCGGCTTGTAAGGCGGCGGCACAACGCATAACTCGCAACCGCAATTGCTGGTGAGTCAACTGTTGTAAACCTTGCCTGCCTTCAGCATACGAGTAAATGGCGATAGCATCATCATCGTTGGGAGCGAGAAGATTCTCGCAGTAGTTAAGCTGTGCACCCTCAAACCATCTGGTGTTCAGCATGCCATGTCCTGATTTTACGGTCGTTGCTTGGCGTTGCCAAACTATCTCAACAAAATCTGCACATGCTTGCCAGAACAGTTCGCTGTTTACTATTGAATTTTTATGTAAGGAGTCATAGTCAAAGCGGGTCAGCGGGGAGTTGTTTTTACTGTTCGCTACCTTGTTGTAGTTACCCCTATTGTCTAATATAGGATGGCTTGGTTCATCATCTGCCTCGCTGAGGTAATTGAAAAAAGCAAGCATCTGACTGTTTAACTTGCGTGCATCGTCAGCTTCCCAAATTATTTTGTTTGGCATTCGTGCTATCTCTTACTCAAAGAAACGCTGCTTAACATTCTGTTAACAAAGATAAAACACAAGTATAGTTAAACTTTTGCAATCCTTTACCGAAAGGATGACATGTGATTTTAGCATGAGGGAGAGTTTTATGCGGGCGTTTTATGCACTTGTGGCTCTATCACTAGTTTTGAGTTGTAATCCAGACACACAGATGCTTGGTGCAACACAGTCTAAGGACAACCCCCAGTCGGGTGATGGCACGGGTTTGAGTCCAGAGGTAGAGCAGGCAGTAACGGAAGAAAACATCAGCAAAAACGAACCACCGACAGTTATCGTTAATCCGAAAGATATTTCGGGGCTGGGGATAGACTTAAACTCCGCATTGGAAAAGAAGACAGAGAGCTGGACGGCAAACGCACTCAAGCCTGACGAGAAACTCATCACCGAAGCCGGGCCTACCTACTCGACGATCAGTTTATCGACAGCTAGCAGCTCTTCTTCCTCTACCCAAGTAATGCGACAACGCTACTCAAAGACACTTGCCCAAACAGGACAGCCATCAAGCACCCACAAACAGACTTTTCAATCGAAGGCTGCGGGTATCCTAGATATTTTGTTGGTCATCGACAGTTCAGGTTCGATGCGTGATGAGCAACAGGCATTGAAAGACAATATGCCTAACCTCTTATCGCAGGTAAACGAGTCTGATTGGCAGATTTCAGTCGTCAACACCGATCCCAAATGTGATTTTCGTCCGCCAATAAGTAAAACCACCCCTAGCTACAAAGCCAAGTATATGAACAATGTGTTGGTGGGCACGTATGGTGGCACAGAGCTGGCAGTTTACAATGCGATTCGCTCAATGAAAGGTGAATGCGCAAACTCCGCGTGGCAACGCGATGGCTCAACGATCGCGGTGATTATCGTTACCGATGAGCCGCATCAGTGTCGATCTGAAGACCAAGAAGTCTGTGCAACTGCGGGTAAATTACAAGAATACCTGCATAGCATTCGTGCGGCCAGCGATGTGAAAATCTTTGGTCTTGTAACAGGCAATGGCTGGAAGAGCGAAAGCATGTTCGCCGATGTCGGCGACATCACGGATAAGTCCAAGTACGACTCAATATTTAAAGCGATTTCAAGCAGTGTCAATGATTCTTTGAAGAGTTCGTATGAGTTAGACTACCTGCCTGATGGCATTACCTTCAATGTTACGGTCGATGGCACTGCTGTTAGCAGCAGCAACTACACACGCAGTGGCAAGGTAATCACTTTCAAAGATGGGGTGTTGCCAGAGGACAAGGATGTCGCGGTAGTAATCACCTATTCTTACGGGTTTAGGCAGTATGTCTACGATATGACTCTCGATCACATGCCACTCAATCAAGCGGACAAGCTGATCGTAACGGTTGCAAAGCCTGGCGCTACCGATACCACCCTTGTGTATGGCAGTGGTTTTAATCTCAACAACAAGCAACTTTCATTTACTGGCTGTAATCAAAGTGGGTGCACGCAACTGCCGGCTGGAGCGACGGCGACGGTGCAGTATCAGGAAAACACTGCCCTCAATAAGAAATTTGTCATCGCAGGGTCATCTAACCATCACGCGATGATGAATTTGGTGGTGAAGGTTAACGGCACAGCGCAAGCAAACCCTGCTGATTATAGTGTTCAAACCGAAACCAATGGCGATAAGTCGATTTTATTTACTTCATCTCCTCCTGAAGCGGCCAAGATAGATGTGTCATACACTTATCTGACAACGCTAACATATTCTTTTATTGTCAGCACCGCTAATGTATCCAATTCAATTACCTGTAAAGACCATCACACACAAAGTAGAACTATCCCTTGTTCGTATAATGCTGCGAACAAGCAAGTTACTTTTACGGATGCGGCAGCAACGGACAAAGTGTTGGTTGTTGAATACTTGAGTAAAGGCAGCACAGCGCTTGACCATGAGCTTAACAGTGATTACATAGGATCGTCCGTCGTGGTTAGATGTGAGTTAGGTGATGGCACAACACGCAACTTGATTTACTCTATTTCTAGCAATGTCGTAAGTCTTGATGAAGATGACTTCAATGCTTGTGTGGCTAGTGCAAAGAGTATATCGACTTCTTATGCTATCAAACTTGAATATAATGTTAGACTGGATGATCAAGATCACTTCACCTTCCAGCATGAAGTCTTTGCGGAACACAAAGGCAAGTATAAGTTTATCTACGTGGTTGTCGAGATAGACACCGATGGTGATGGTGCATTCAGTGTTGTCAATCACAAAGAATTTAACTTTGTATTTGATTATGACAGCGTCGATGATGCGCGGGTAGCTTTCTTGAAAACCCTACCCGATAACACGAAGGTGAGAGCAACCGTGTATTTATTGCCCCATTGATATGTGCGTCTCTACGCCTAACGGCAACCGGCTTTGTTGCATAACTAACATCTTTCCTTTTTAGTATGCGGAGGGCTTTCCCCCCTCCACGAAACGTGCCAAAAGGCACGTTTCGCCCCCCTCTTCCATCTTGCTCCGTGCAGCCAAGTTATTGAGGCACAAAACCTCAC
>JAPPIL010000111.1 GCA_028877195.1 Pseudomonadota bacterium | reverse complement strand
TTTTTTTTTTTTTTTTAACCCCCCCCCAAACCCCCCGCGCCCGCCCCCCCCCCCCCCCTATACAATGAACTACTCTCAATTACAGTCCTTCTCGGCCGCGAGCCAGGCTTTGATCTTTGCCAAGGTCAAGTTGCCTGCTTCAGCATCAGACTGGTCGCCACCGCCGTGCCCTTCGGTGCTTTGATTGCTAATTTTTAAAAACAGCCGCTCGGCATTGACACTCTCGTTGCTTGCTTTCAAATTAATACGGTTATCTGCTACTACTGTTGCGTCATCGTCGTCTTTTTTCATAGTCAAACCACCCGCCGCAAAAGCATGGCACATATGGCAAGACTTAGCGATGGACGGTTGGATGTTGGTTTGGAAAGCAGTTAACGCCGCTTGTTCATCGCACTGTGGCGTGTCATTGTCATCGTTGCTATCTTCTTCGCACTTCTCGGAGCGATCATCGTTATCATCCTCGCTCGCACTTTTGCTGTGATCACCCTCACGGTATAAGTCTGCAGCATCCACTATTCTTTGTATATCGTCATCGTTGAAGTAATCACACCCTGACCACATACACATCGCTAGCAACCACAGTATCATCCGTATTCTAGCACTGATTTCAAAACACACGTGTAACTGCCTTTGTTGCATAAATCCCCCCCTCTAACAAACAAGTCCTCTGTAAATTGCTGCAATCTAAGGTCGTAGAGCAACCATTGACTGCAGATATTTACAAATCGAGTTCTGTAGCAGTGTTGAACGCTTTATCATTTCCTCATCATCATCAGTGAGAAGGGTTAGCTCCTTGCGCACCCCCAAACGTTGCGGCTCTGGCAATGATTCAAGCACAGAATTCTGAGTGATGGTATCAGCAGTGAAGATCGTCTCCGCAATGCGTTTGTCAGGGCAATCGGCAAATATTTCGGCAATTTGCGAAGCTTGCAAAGCAGTTATCTGCGCAAAAGGAAAAATATAGTTGTCCAGCTCCTTCATAACCACTGGGTCTGTGCGCAACGCCAGCAAGAGCTGATCAGACTCTTGGCGATCAAGATTATTGAGAATCTTGGCAAGATATTGAGCTTTGGAAACCTTTTGGCGGCGGGGAAACTGTTCAACTGTCAGATAATGAATAAGGTTCTCAACATCCCGATTGCTAACCAGACACACAGACTCAAGAGCCGCAATAAGTGTCTGCTTGTCGCGATCATTCTGACAGCGCTTGATGATTTTAGCTACCCGTAACGGCGACAGACAAGAGAGCATCGCTGTGAGATGTTCAGGCGCAATATCTAACACAACATCCTTGAGTTGTTCACCCATTAAGCTCGTGATGCGCTCGTGCTGCGGCAACTGTAACACAAGCGGGCTGTCCGCAAATTCATACACAGCAATAGCATGATAAAACTCAACCAATGCTCGCTTCCGCAACCCCCTAGCCCGTTGTAAGTTGCCAGTCTTGCTAGCCAACACGATGAGTGCTTCAGCTTGCTTGGCGTTGATAGCCGCAGTCAACATCGCCGTTGTGCGCTTATCAAAACATACCAGCAACGCTAAAACTATAAGCTCATGGTCGCTGTCAGCCAGCAGATTACAAACCTCCTGCGCATAGGCATCGCTACCCTGGGCGGCAAGAATCTCAATCTTGTCGCGGCAATCAGCTATCAAGTCCACAAGAGCATCCATACTCTAGTGGGAATACTCTGGCTGACGGGGCGGCATAATACTGGCTGGGGTAATACCAAGAATAGCAAGAGAACGTTGCCACATCGTATCCGCCGATGCATTGAACAAAGTCTGGGGATCAAGTGGCGCTTGCATCCAAGCCCCTCGCAAAATCTCCTTGTCCAACTCCTCCGCTTGCCAACAAACACAACCGATCAAAAAACGATAAGGATGCTTGATCGCTGTGCGCTTGCTCGCTTGCCGATGAGCGTCGATGAGCCTTGTTAAGGTAGCATTAGAAGCAGAAAGCCCGAAAACATCCGAAGCATGCGGGTCATTGGCTGGTTGATTGTGAAGGATAATGCCCTTTGTTTGTTCGCAATCACCTCCGCTCCAAGCAGTGATCTGTGGAGGTATCTCTACGTCTTCAATATCCAAGAACTCTTGTAGTGAAAAGTGCGTTGGTCGATTGACCACCAAGCCAGTAGCACCATAACGATCATGTTCTAACAGTAGAATAACCGACTGCTGGAACGACTCGTTCTCAATACCTGGCGATGCAATCAAAAACGACGGCGGTAAAAAATCCAAGACATGTTGTTCCCTAGGGGATCTTACCTTCTATTGTACGAGTGAAAAATTTAGATAGCAAAGCTTTTCTGGCGACTACGTCAGATACCAACATGCAAGCAACGCAAGAAAGCGGTAGTTCCGTTGATTTTTTATAAAAACTTACCGACACCAGCCAAAGCTAATATCGTTTGATATTCTTTGGCTGTGCATGGCTGCACCGATAGCCTTGAACCTTTCTGAACGACCATCATGTTCTTAAGCACATGGGTGTTTTTCAATGCCGTGAGGCTGACAAGTTTTGGAAACTTGCTGGTGAACTTGACATCAACGCATAACCAGCGCGGCTCGGCAGGTGTTGACTTGGCATCGTAGTAAGGCGATTGCGGGTCAAAGGCAGTCGGGTCAGGATAGGCTGTCTTGGCAACGACGGCTGTGCCTGCGACACCAGGTGGTTTAGCATTGGAGTGGTAGAACAGAACTAAATCCCCTTTCTTCATATCGTCGCGCATAAAGTTACGAGCTTGATAGTTGCGCACTCCCTCCCACATCGCCACGCGCTCACGCTTGAGATCGTCGATCGAATACACATCTGGTTCACATTTCATCAGCCAATAGCGCATCGGTTAACCTCCTTGTTAGCATGCTGCATAGATAAGCCCTAGGCAATCGGATGGTCAGCATCGGTATGGCGAATAGCAATCTCGTAAGGCAAGGACTTGATGCCCGACTCCCGTGCATAGCTGATTAACAACTCGTGCGCACTAGACTTGTCAGGTGCTGATGCATCCGCCCCGCTAGCCACAGACGTGGCCAGCCGCCGCACATAAGTGCCATCCGCTCGCATGCTCCACGCTTGCGAATCGTTGAGATAAATTGGCAAAATAAACTCTATAATTTGTTTTTTTAGCCGTTCCTCAAGAATCGGATACATTGCCTCCACGCGTTTATCCATGTTGCGTGGCATCCAATCAGCACTTGATAGATAAAGATTACGAGCACCCTTAGCGTAAAAATAAAAAATTCTGCTATGTTCTAGAAATCTCCCGACCGTCGAAGAAACCGTTATATTATCACTCAAACCCTTGACTTGCGGGATTAGGCAACAGACCCCGCGCACGATAAGTTTTATTTTTACACCTGCTTGCGATGCAGCATAAAGGCAATCAATTATATCCTTATCAACGAGAGCATTCATCTTCGCAATTATCAAACCTGTGCCATGCTGACGCTGACAGGAAATTTCATGGTTGATATGGAAGATAATTTTTTCCCGCAAAGCAAACGGCGCAACGGAAAGCTTGCTAAATTTAGGCGATGAGGAGTGCTGCTTGCGCTCGTTCCACGTTAAGTTATAGCTGGTAAGGAGGTTAAACAGTAGCGACAAGTCTTTGCCATACTCTTCGTTGGCAGTAAACAACCCAATGTCTGTGTAAGTCTTGGCGGTGCTGGAATTGTAATTACCCGTTGAGAGATGCACATACTGTGTAATTTTTTCACCCTCACGCCGCGCCACGATAGTAGTCTTGAGATGCGTCTTGACATAGATAAAGCCACAAACAACTCGGACTCCCGCCTTTTCCAAACGCTTTGCCCATTGGATATTGTTCTCCTCATCAAAACGAGCCTTAATTTCAATAAAAGCAGTTACTTTTTTGCCGTTTTCAGCCGCCGCAATCAGGCTATCCACTATCCTTGACTCATCGGAAGTGCGGTAAAGCGTTTGTTTGATCGCAACCGTATGCTCGTCAAGTGCCGCCTCATGTAAAAATTCAACCACCGTATAAAAACTTTCAAACGGATGATGCACCAACAAATCACCGCTAGCGATTAACTTAAAAATGTTTTTATTGTTAACCAGTCGACGCGGCAAACGGGGGTTGAACGGCTTGTAAATCAAATCCTCGCGGGCATCTTTGAGTAAAAGCCCAAGACTCTGGACGGCACGGGATTTTGTGTCATACAGGTCAAGCGCTCCCAACTGCAGGGTATCGGTAAGCTTCTGTAAAATTTCAGTCGGCATGTCGCTGGCAACCTCTAATCGCACCGCTGCCCGCTCACTGTTGTTAATCTCCTCAATGCTACTCAACAGGCTCATGACATTATCTTCAATCAACTCGTAATTCCAATCACGTGTTACCCGCAGCTGGTAGTGCTGTTCTATTTCGTGCCCGATGAAAATATCTTGAAGGTTATTGGTTATCAAATCAATCAAGGTGATGTAGGTGTTGTCGCTGACTGCGATTAAACTAGCAGTGTTAGCTGGTATTTCAACACAACCGAGTTGTCCTTCGGTGTCAGTGGTAACGAGCAAATAGTCTTCTAAATTATCAAAGTAAGGCAACGGTTGGGTGAACACCATTGGCGTAAGGATGGGCAAGATGTTCGCACAAAAGTGTTGGCGCAAGGCACTGCGAGCGCTAGATGGCAGGTCTTGATAAGTCGCAAGCTGGATGCCCGCGGCGTTGAGGCGAGGAATGATAACTTGCGCAAGCAATTCCGCACCGAGTTTGTTTATCTCCTTAACCTGTTGCTGAATCTCTGGGCACAGCTCGGCAATCAGCATGCGTTCAGGGGAATCGCTAAACTTTGAAGTGCTATGCTTCCTGACGCTAGATACTCTGACCATGAAGAACTCATCGAGACAAGTGTTGATAATAATTAAGAAACGCAGCTTCTCCAGCAAAGGCGTGCTGTCGTCCGCAGCTACCTGTATAATTCGGCGCACGAAGGCCAGGTAACTTAACTCTCTGTTGATATATTTAGTGCTCATACTGTCTTGCCGCCTGAATATCCTGTTGTATCTGACGCTGAAGGCTTTGAACGCTTGGAAATTTTTTCTCCGCCCGCAAGCGTTGATGAAATTGCAGTTCAACCTCGCAACCGTAGAGCTTCGGGAGTTTTTTATCAATCACGTGCGCTTCAATCACCTGGGTCGTCGCTGCGACAGGAGTGGGGGATAACGCCATCGGCTTATGGGGCGTGGGGGTGGCTGCAAACGTCGGGCGAGTGCCGATATTAACGACACAGGTGTAGGTGTTAGCAGCTATTGTCGCGACACCGACGTAAACCCCCGACTTGGGCACAATGCAACGTCTGTCCACTGTCAAGTTGAGCGTAGGGGTGTTGATTGTGCGACCGCGCTGCTCGCCTTGCACCACCACCCCATGCAATGTGTAAGGGTAGCCAAGCATGGCGTTGGCATTGCAAATATCGCCAGCCCGCAGCAAGTTTCTGATGTTGCTACTGCTTATTTTCATTTTGTTACCAGTCAGGAGCAATGCCACGGCGATAAACTCAAAGCTATCACTCATATTTACTTGGGCGTGGCGCAGATAATCGGCATTGCCAAGTCGCTGATAGCCGAAACAAAAGTCCTCACCACTGATGATAACTTTAGCATGCAAACGTTCAAGCAGGTAGTGTTGTAAAAATTCTGGATGCGTAACACTGGCGAACTTGGCATCAAGCTCTTGCACGATACAGAGGTCGAAGCCGTGTTTAGCTAAAGCCGCAAATTTTTGCTGCGGGTTAAGGAGAAGACCGCAGTTATCGGAACTGTTGTTAAAGGTAATGACGATTTTTTGGTGCTGACGATATGGTAAGCAATGCTTGAAAAGATACTGATGCCCACGATGGCAACCATCAAAGTTACCGATAGTTACCACCGCAGGCTGGACGTGGCTAGTTGGGAATGAGGTTATGATTTTCATCGGTGTTGTTGAATATTTTCATCGATATTGTTGCACAATTGCTCAAGCCATGGTTCGTGTGGGTTTCGCAAGCGGTCTAGGATGGTTATCAGCATACACAGCGTTGACTGTTTTTAACATAACATGGTAAGCAGCCGTCCAGCTACATTGTTGGGTTGGTCATACTAGTTCTGGGTTGAGGTTTCCATGAAAAATCTTGTTCTGGGTATCGCAGTGCTGTGCTTCACATTAACCAGCAAAGTTGATGACAGCCATCATGTGCATGGGCGTGGACAGGCAAGGATAAAGATTACTGGTGATAAGGTGGCGATCAAACTCAAGCTACCTGTTCACAATATTATAGGCTTTGAACGTCAACCAAAATCAAAAGCACAACGGCAGGAGTTGGTAAAAGCTGAAGCGATGTTACTACAGGTTGATAATGTCGTTAAACTTGCGCCGATAAGCGAGTGTGAACTTGCTTCTAAAAAACTAACAGTTAAACGCTTCAAAAAGAAAAAAAATCATGAGCATGCCGACTTTATGTTGAGCTATAAATTTCGCTGTTTACGACCGTCGGAACTGAATGAAATACAGTTTGTCGTCTTCGACCGTTTTGTCAAACTACAGAACATCGATGTGCTGTTATCGTATGGTGCGAAAGGCGGCACAAAGAGCGCCAAAACCGAAGAATTAACCAGACAGAGAGATACTTTACAAATTGTAAAGAGTTAAGAATGCGCAGTTCTGATCGCAAAAACACTGACATGCGGGCGATTAAGATTACCGCAGACATCAACAAGTTTGCGATGGGCAGTGCTTTGATTGAGCTTGGCGACACCAAAGTCCATTGCACCGCCAGCGTTGCGTTTACAGTCCCGCGCTTTCTGCGCCATAGCAACCCTGCACAAGGTTGGTTAACAGCTGAATATGCCATGTTGCCAAGTGCGACCCCGACCAGAACAAAACGTGAACGCCCCCAAGTTGGCGGACGCTCGCAGGAAATTCAACGTTTAATTGGCAGGTCGTTACGGGGTGTAATTGATTTGCACAAATGCCCAGACTTGACGATTACCGTTGATTGCGATGTTATCCAAGCCGACGGTGGCACGCGCACAGCGGCAATCAACGGTGCTTATGTTGCCCTGCGGATGGCGACGGATAAATTATATCGAAGTGGACGCATCGACAGCGACCCGATACACCACAAGGTAGCAGCAATATCCGTTGGTATCAAAGATGGTGAATACTTGTGCGACCTCGATTACGAAGAAGATTCCAACATTGATTTAGATATGAATGTTGTGATGACTGATGATGGTGGCATCCTTGAGGTTCAGGGCACAGCCGAGAACCGTTCTTTCAACAAGGAACAGCTAGCAGGTATTATAGACATCGCTGCCGCTAGCATTCGCAACATATATCAGTGTCAAGAGCAAGCATTGGCAAATTTACGCAACGATTAACAAGATAAGGTAAAGGCGCAGACACCTCCACAACCAAAGGAAACTTTATGAGCCGCACTGTTCGTTACGAGCCTGAAGATAATCCACCCTACAAGTTAGCGATCAGTTTGGGATTTCAGTATGCCATTCTCGCAGTGGCGGGAATTGTGCTCACACCTGTGATAATAATCAGTGCTTCGGGCATGGAGGGACAGGATTCGTATATTTTATGGGCGGCATTTGCCGCTTTGATCGTTAGTGGCATCACCACTATCTTGCAGGCAGTCGGCAAGAAGCGCATCGGTGCTGGGTATATTCTGCTAATGGGGACATCAGCAACCTTCATCGCCATCTCGATCAACGCTCTCGCAAAAGGGGGCGTGCCACTGCTGACGACTTTGATTATGATGTCGGCGCTGGTGCAGTTCTTGCTGTCGTGGCGGCTGTCCTTGTTTCGGCGTGTTTTCAACTCAACGGTTGGTGGCACAATCATCATGCTTATTGCGGTCAGCATCATGCCGCACTTGTTCCCGATGCTTGAACGCATTCCCGCCGATTCTTCAAACGTAGCAGGGTTGATTGCCGCTCTTGCTACCGTATTGACGGTGATTATCATTATTTTTAAATCCAATGGCATCATGCGACTCTGGTCGCCCGTTATCGGTATCGGTGTTGGTTGTGCGGTAAGTGCGGTAGTCGGGATATATGATTTAAGCAAAGTTGCAGCTGCACCATGGATAAGTATTCCGTTAGGGCACTGGCCTGGTTTGAGTTTTGACTTTAGCCCTTCTTTTTGGATTTTGTTACCGTCGTTTCTGTTTGTTACGATTATCGGTGCGATTGAAACGGTTGGTGATGCTATTGCGATTCAACAAGTGTCGCGTCGCAAGCCGCGCAGCATTGATTTTCGCTCTATTCAGGGGGCAGTATCGACAGATGGGGTTGGCAACCTGTTGTCAGGGCTGATGGCTACAATTCCAAATACTACTTACTCAAGCTCGGTGTTCCTTGTTGAACTTACTGGTGTTGCGGCAAAGCGGGTGGGTATCTGTGTTGGTGCGGCACTAATTGGGTTGGCGTTCTTCCCTAAATTTATCGCCTTGATTCTATCTATTCCCCAGCCCGTGGTAGCGGCTTATATGGTGGTGTCAGTGGCGATGTTGTTTATAGTTGGAATTAAGCTGGTGATACGTCATTCTAATTATCAGCAATGCATGATTGCGGCGATCGGTTTCTGGCTCGGCTATGCTTTTCAAGCAAAGCTTGTGTTTCCAAGTATGATGCAATCTTCTCCAGTTATAAACACCTTGTTGTCGGATGGCATGACTTCGGGCGGACTGGTAGCACTAGCATTGTCGGGGTTGATGGAAGTGCTGTCCTCACGACGCAAGAGTATCCGCACTGTTTTGAACGATAAGGCGTTGGAGAGTATTCATCCGTTTTTGCGTGCATTTGCTGCTAGCAGAAAGTGGGATGAAAAAGCGACTGTTCGTCTTTGCGCCGCGGCTGAAGAAACGGTGTTAAGTGTATTGAGCAATAAGAAAGATACCGCCACTGCGACGAGCGCCGATGAGGTTGACGAAGAGGTTGAGGAAGTCGGCAAGGAGCGGCAGCTACTGATCAATGTGCGGGGTGATAAGAATGCCATCGAAATCGAATGTCTTGCGACTCTCGGCGATGACAATCTTGAAGATAAGATGGTGGTATTACAAAGCCACGGCGATGATGTCAGCCCTGATAGCCTGTCAATGCGGATCTTACGCAAAGTATCGTCGCACTTTCGACACCAAAAGTTTCATAACACCGACATCGTAACGGTTAGAGTTGACGCATTGCCTCACCAACACTAAACGCTTATTAGCCGCCATGTGTGGACATGGTTAGTAGCAAATCGCTGTAAGCCTCGTCTGCCCATGTGAGGAGTATAGCATGTATCCTCGTAGGGTTAATTATCGCATTGAATGATGACATTGGTGGCATCAACCTGTGATAGCTGCCCTAATGCGCTCATTGACCACTTATCGTCTTTGTCACACCCAGGGTATATCTTCTTTTCACTTTTATCACTCTCTGCCGTATTCACATTAGACGTAGCCGATGCCGCTCCTTTGTATAGGTAACGAGCATTGGCGCAATCAGACAGCCTAAAGCCTAGTTTGTTTTTTTTAGATGTAGTAGTGTCATTGCATTCACCTACCCCTAGGACTAACCCAGTGAAGTATGCAGCAGTGGCTGTTAGCGCTCCTGTATCCAAATAGTATGCTTCCTGTAGCTTATGTAGTGTGCCTAGATTGCTCTTTGCTTCTGCTTGCCGTCCTTTAGCAACGAAAACATTGTAGCGAGGCATTGCTAATGTAACCAACACGCCAACAATGGCTACGGCTGCCAACAGCTCTACCAATGTAAACCCAGCTATCTGTTTAAACTCATTCTCCTTCATATCCCCTTACCTCCATCATTCTTATAACTAGGCAGGCAAGTTACGTTCTTAAAATCATCAGCAAGTTCCTGTTCAAATCTGTTTAGAGCTTCCGTTCTAGCTTGGAGTTCCTTCCACTCCTGCGCTACCTCAAACCAAGCGAGCATCAGAGTTGCCGACACCATTGTCAGCACAACACCCGCAAGGTGCTTGCGAGGTTGTTTTTTAAATTCTTTTGCCCAACTCACTTCTCATCACCTGATAAATCTTTCATCTCTATCTCCCTACCTGCATTATGCGGTCTATGGCACGATAGCCAGCCTCCATCTGCTCGCGGTGAAATCGCTCACGTATCTGCCGCGCTAATGACCTTCAAACACAGCATTTGGCAATCTGTTAACTTGACGTTAAGTGTGCCAAACATGCTCCTTTTAACTTATATTCGGTGTTTTTTTTTTGGCTTTAGTTTGGGTTCAAATTTAGCCAAATACATGGGTTCTAATTGATGGAATATAAATATGGAAAACGCCAGGCAGTGCACTTCGCTCGAAGAGCAAGCAAAGGTGAATGAACCACTCATAGTCTAGAAGGCGGGTTTGGGAGGCTATCTGGATGCCCTGATTTGCTTGTTGTATGCTTCCTCCCAAAAACATTTGTTGCATAAGTAATGCCTATTTTTTTTATGGGGGGGGGGGGGGGGGGGGGGG
>JAPPIL010000152.1 GCA_028877195.1 Pseudomonadota bacterium | reverse complement strand
GTGTATTCACTTCATTTTCTAGCACAATGTTGTGTATAAATGGGTTGGTTGCTATCTGGCACTAACCTTTGATTGTTGGAGCATGATGTGAAAATTTTGTTGATCAGTTTAGGCGTTGCCGTCCTTACAAGTTCAGCGTTTGCTGGCATCGGTGAATATATCAGCAGAGTGGCAATGAGCCGACAGATTAAGCGCTTGGCTCTCGTTGAGGTAGACGCACTTAGTCATAGTGGCATGAGTTTTTTGCGCTTTGACTACGATCTCCCACCTGCCCAGCAAGTACAGGCGCTGGTCTATGAGTATGCCATTACCTCCTCGTTGCTGGGCGGCGACAGCATTGAGGCGATGTGGTCATTTCGTAAGCTTGATCGTCTTACGGGCGCAAGCGTCTCCATAGTTGGCGACCGCGTTTATGATAAGACAACGGGCGAAGAAGCAAAAGATGGCTTAACGAAGGTTCTTGCACATGGGAAGAAGTATGCTAATGCTTTGAAACTGGACTACAAGAACGACCCACTGACAATTGTTCGCCTCCGTCAGATGCTAAAGGAACAAGGTCTTAACTCTAACCGCTTGGATCATCGGCAACGGGAATTGGAACGCACCGTCAGGCGTAGCAAGCGTGATTTACACGAAGCGTTGAAAGAGCTACGGCTCACCACTGATACCGCTGAAAGCTCCGTGCCCGCCCGTGTAACTGCCACCTCCCCAGCTATCATCGCTGATTGGCCCGACATGCATATGCTTGGCATTGAGCTGATAGCCAAGATATTTGAGTTGGCGGCAAGGAGTGCGCCTGATCAGTTTGGTATAACTGACAATTTAGAAAGGCTTTTGCGTTTAAATACTGGCGCAAGCACCGTCGCGTTGACGATCAAGAGCGTTGACGGAAAAATTACTTTAGACCATGACAACATAGACGAGGTAGTAGACATTTATCTGGACAATCGCTAAAAGAAACTACTCCTGATAGCGCTTATGCGGGTCAACAGCAAGCAGTAGTGCGATGCCAGTGATAAACATCGCGGCGATAATCGGCAGCGACAGACGCATATTGCCAGTCCAAATACCGATATAACCGACGAGCAGCGGCCCGATAATCGCCGCGAACTTACCCATCATATTATACAGACCAAAGTATTGCGCCGCCTTTTTGGGCGGGATGATGCTGGCAAACAGCGAGCGAGATAACGACTGTGTGCCACCCTGCACAAGCCCAACACACGCAGCAAGAATGTAGAATTCAATCTCGGTATCAAGCCAATAAGCAAAGATTGAGATGAACATATAACAGACCAAAGTAATGATGACACCGATCTTGGCGTTGAATCTTTCAGCTACCCAAGTGAACGACAGTGCGGCGGGGAAGCCGATAAATTGCACCATCAGCAACGCACCGATGAGATGCTTTTGCTCAAGCCCCAGACTCATGCCATAGTCTGCAGCCATCACAACAATCGTATGCACCCCGTCTATGTAGACCCAGTAGCTGATTAAGAAGAGCAAGATATTTTTTTGCTTTTTGACGGTAGCGATCGTGTTCGCTAGTTGCCGCAAACCTTTGCGAATGCTCTTCTTAAGTGAAACTCCCTCTGGGTTACGGTCATCAACAAAGACAAGCATCGGCAGCGAAAACAGTGCCCACCAGATACCTACGGACACAAACGAAATTTTTATCGCCTCCACTGCCGACGAAATTCCAAACAAGCTCGGTTTCAAATACATCAAGACATTGAAAGCAAATAACAGTCCGCCGCCTAGATAGCCGAGAGCAAAGCCAAGCACCGAAATGCGGTCGATGTTTTCGGGGTTTGAGATGCGCACCAGCATTGAGTCATAGAATACCAAACTGCCGATGAAACCAACCATCGCCAATGCGTAAAGAGTTGCGGCACTAAACCAATCACCATAATCAACGTAATAAAGCATACAGGTCGCAACGATGCCTAGGGTTGCGAACAGGCATAGGAAGTATTTTTTTGTTTTAGCATTGTCGGCAATCGCACCGAGAATCGGGGCGCTTAAAGCAACGGCCAAGCCTGCGATGGAATTGGTGCTACCAAGATATTTAGTTGATATAGCGGCATCCAACCCTGATGCCCAATACTTTTTGAAGAATATCGGATAAAAGGCTGACATGACCGCAGTAGCAAAAACTGAATTCGCCCAGTCATACATTGCCCACGAGTAAACCGTTTTTTTGTTCGGGATTTTACCCAAGTAACCCACCCTAGATTGCTAGGGCGGAGTGATACAATATGTAGCCTTACCTTACAAGTGGCAACTGTAGATTGTGGAGAGAGAGAGACCGCGAGCACTAGGTAGAGGATAGTGCCTTATACTTGAGCGGCAACTTAATGGCAAAGGTGCTACCTTGATTGATTTGGCTATTCACCTCAAGCGTGCCACCCATGTCTTTGATAATTCCATAGCAGATAGACAAGCCTAACCCTGTGCCGTCGCCTGGCTCTTTGGTGGTGAAGAACGGTTCAAAAATTCTTTTGATATGCTCATCAGGTATGCCGATGCCACTGTCAGAGATAGATATAAGCGCATATTTTTTTTGGTCTTCATGCTCAGAGTGAAGTCGTGTCTGTAAAGTTATAGTGCCGCCCTGTTCCATCGCATGCGTAGCGTTTTGAATTAAATTCAAGAACACCTGAATCAACTTGTTGCGATCAGCGAACACCTGTAAATCTTCTTCATAATCTTCAATCACCTTGACACTACCGCCAAAGGCAACTCTCGCAAGAGAAAGCGCTGCTTGTATGGTAGATGTTAATGGAACTGAAGACTTTTTGTTCTGGTCTATCGCTCCCCGATGCTTGGCAAAATCAAGCAACGACGAAACTATTGCCTTACATCGTTGCGTCGCCGCTTCAATCTCTTCCACGTCTTTGTAGTGTGGAGAACTCTTATCCATCTCTTTCAAAAGCATCTGCGCAAAAACCAGTATGCCCCCTAGAGGGTTATTGATCTCATGGGCAACACCGCTTGATAATAACCCAATTGATGCTAACTTCTCCCGCTGCATGACCTGATCCTGTAAAAGCTTCATTTCAGTGCGATTGTGATATATTTGCACCGTGCCACTTTCCTGCGAACTAGCATTGGCAAACGGCTGCGATGTTACTTCATAGTAGGTTTCACCAAGCTGTAGCTCCCAAGATTTTGATGCCTTGTCATTGATTGCCTCGCGCATTGTGCAGTTTTCGCATGGGGTGTCGCGCTTGGCGAACACTTCGTAACAGGTCTTGCCAATAACTTCCGTAACCGACATGTCCGCAACCTTTGCCATCGCAGTATTTGAACGCACTACTTTGTAATCTTGGCTTACCAGCATCAAAGGGTCAGCCAAAGCATCTATCGTCTGCACCCACTGGTCTTTGAGTTCTTCAATGAACTTGATCAACTCATCGCTAGTTTGTTTTTTGGCTGCCTGCATCAATGGGTAAAACTTAAGTTGTCGCTATCAACATCACTGTTCACAGCTTGTTTGAGTTTTTGGAAAAGGTCATCGCCATTTGTTTTTTGCCAAACCAAAGCATGGATCAACACGTCATCCATGTGCGTGATGGGAATTATCTTCAATGTCTTTAGAGTTGGTTTCGGGATATTTTCAAGGTGATGCATATTGTCTTTCGGTAGCAAAACCCGCTTAATACCACCACGATGCGCCGCAAGTATTTTTTCTTTGATACCGCCGATAGGTATAACTCTTCCCTGTAGTGTAATCTCACCCGTCATCGCAATATCCTTACTTACTGGCCGCATTGTCAGTGCTGATGTCAAAGCAGTTGCGATGCAAATACCTGCCGATGGGCCATCTTTCGGGATCGCACCTTCAGGCACATGGATATGAATGTCCATCTTCTGATAAAAGTCATCGGCAAGCTCAAGAAACTTCGCCCGTGAACGCACATAACTCAATGCCGCTTGTGCCGACTCCTGCATAACTTCGCCCAGCTTGCCAGTGATGATTAGTTTGCCATTGCCTGGCAGGACGGCGGTTTCACAAGTAAGCAAATCACCACCAACCTCTGTCCATGCCATACCCGTGCAGATACCGACCTCATTGTCATTGCTTTGCATGCCGATACGGTATCGCCTAGCTGACAGGTATTTGCGCACAGCATGTGGAGTGATTGATTCTGAAATTGTGAAATCATCATGCTTAATGCTGACAACATCATCGTTACCCGCCGCACGTTGCTGACTACTGTTATCACTCTTCGCAAGATACTTGCGAGCTACCTTACGACATATAGTTCCTATCTCACGTTCAAGGCTACGAACCCCTGCTTCTTTGGTGTAGTAGTTGATCAACTCACGGATTGATTGCGTTTGAAAGCGCAGCTCATGCTGGCCCTGAATGCCGTTTTCTTTGAGTTGCTTGGGAATGAGGTATTGCTTGGAAATTTGCACTTTCTCTTCTTCGGTATAGCCTGCGATATGAATTATCTCCATCCGATCTAACAAGGGGCTGCTAACACTGTGCAGTGAGTTTGCTGTCGCGATGAACAGGCATTTGGACAAGTCGTAATCCAAGTCTAAATAATGGTCAACAAAAGCGCTGTTTTGCTCTGGGTCTAGCACCTCAAGCAATGCTGATGATGGGTCGCCACGCATATCTTGGCTCATCTTGTCAATCTCATCAAGGAGCATGACAGGGTTTGATGTTCCGACTTTTTTGAGGGCAAGTATCGGCTTGCCTGGCATTGAACCGATATAGGTGCGACGATGCCCACGTATTTCCGCTTCATCCCGCACACCACCTAAAGATATGCGGCAGAATTTTTTCCCCGTCGCTTTGGCAATGCTGCGTGCCAACGAAGTCTTGCCCACCCCAGGCGGCCCAACGAAACATATTATCGGGCTTTTTAAGTCTTGGGACAGGACACGCACGGATAAAAATTCCAAGATACGATCTTTTACCTTCTCTAAACCAAAATGGTCTTTGTTGAGAATCTTTTCAGAATAAGCGATGTCCCGTGTCTCTTCCGAGAATTTATGCCAAGGCAACGACAACACCGTGTCTATGTAGTTGCGCACAACAGTAGCTTCAGCCGACATGTTTGGCATAGACTTGAGCTTGCTTACTTCTTTTTTGAGCTTGTCTCTTGCCTCTTGCGATAACTTTTTGTTCTTTATCTGGGCTTCAACTTCATTCAACTCGGAGCGGTGGTCATCCCGCTCGCCTAACTCCCTTTGTATCGCGGCCATCTGTTCGTTGAGGTAGTATTCTTTTTGTGTCTTTTCCATCTGCTGTTTGACTCTGGTGCGTATTTTTTTCTCAACCTGAATTATCTCTATCTCGTTGTGAATATGACAATGTATCTCCTCTAAACGTTTGAGCGGGTCAACCTCGGCAAGCAGCTTCTGCCTGCTCCCCAAACTCAAATTATAGAGATGCGAGACAATTGTATCCGCTAGCCGCGACTCATCGTTGATCTGTTGAATGGAAATCAGCAACTCTGGCGGTATCTTGCGATTTAAGCGCACATAGTTGTCAAATGCCATCCTCACTGTGCGAATAAGGGCTTCGCCTTCCACGCCGATACATTTCTTCTCGTGAATGTCTTCAACCTCAACAAGAAAGTAGTCTTCGGTATTGAGATACTTCCTAATCTTGCCGCGCCGCTGTCCTTCAATCAGCACTTTAACTGTGCCGTCGGGTAGTTTTAGAAATTGTAAAATAGTGGAAACTGTGCCGATGTCATAAATATCTTCAGCGCTAGGGTCGTTGATTTTGGCGTTGATTTGTGCGGCAAGGATTACTTCTTTGTTGCCCATCATCGCTTCTTCAATAGCTCGGATGGTCTTTTCTCGCCCCACGAACAGCGGCACAGCTGCACCTGGAAACACCAGCATGTCTCGTAATGGCAATAGAGGCAGACCCGTGAGCTTTGAATCACGCTTTGGTTCAGGCATCGCAATACCCTATATTCTGTTTGAATCTATAAGTTCATTCTATCTCATTTTACGAGACGGAGCTAGCGCTTCAAGTGCGATAAGTCTGCCTAGTTATTCACATAAAACTCACTGCCAACATAACCAGCGTTTATGCGATGCTGTCTTTTTTACACACTTATTGGAGGTGATTATGTTTGACTATTCGTTACGGCTTTTGGCTTTGGTTCTTCATGTTGCGACCGAAAAAACCAGAGACGCATCGCTACCCCACACGATTATTAACAATGCTGATGTGCGGGAGCAGTGTAGCCGCATTTTTTCTGATGCCGATGATGATGTCTTTCGCATTTCGTGCGCATACTGGTGTTCAGTCATGCACAGAACAGGACTGCTACTGTTGAACGAGTATCCCTCCTTGCCAGTTGACGCGCTGGTGAACAATAGCCGCAACCTCGCCGAAATGCTTTATTCACACCTACAGGACTGTAAGAGTAATGCTGCGACTGTTGTTGGCATCAACGACCCACTCTATCCCTCGCATTTACGCGCAATTCATAATCCGCCTTTTATGCTCACGGTTTGCGGCAACGTTGAGCTTCTCAACACCCCGAAAGTTGCGATTGTCGGTTCACGCAAGGCTTCCGCACATGCTCTAGCCGAATCCTACAAGCTTGGCATGATTCTAGCGCGCAAGGGTTATACTATCGTCAGCGGTGGCGCATTCGGTTGCGATATTGCCGCCCATAAGGGGGTGCTATCCACAGGCATTACACCAGCCCCTGCGATAGTTGTCTTTGCTGGCGGGCTTGGCAACCTCCATCCGCGTCGCCATACGGGGGTATTTAGAGCTTTGCGAGCTAAAGACTCTTTATTCATCAGTGAAAGACTATGGCGCACCCCATCTTATCCGTATGATTTCCCAATTCGCAATCGGATTATCTCTGGCTTAAGCATGTCCCTAATCGTCATGGAAGCCTCCGAAAGGTCGGGCACTCTGGTAACTGCTAACCTCGCACTAGAACAGGGGCGTGAGATATGGGTGCTGAAAGGCAACCAAGATGATGTGCGTTTCTTGGGCAGCAACGCCTTGATTAGCGACGGCGCAATCCCATTTCAAACCGCCAACGACTGGATGTAGACCTTATCTTGACGAGGTGTTGGGAATTTTTTCAGAAAACATATTGACTAGCCAACCAACAATTGATAACTCTAGTCCACCTCCAAGTTATATTGTTATGGGAAAGTAGAAAACGGGAGTCTAAAGCGGCGCTCGGAGGCTCTTTCCCCTCGTCTTTTCAGGATGTTGGCTGAAGTTCGTTCAGTTCAGCACATACCAGAATGAGCCGCGAATACGGATGTTATCCTTGCCGATACTGGCAGGTAGGGGTTGAAATGGTGATGCCGCGTGGATTGCGGCGATAATCGCTCTATCCAACAAGTGATAACCAGACGACTTGATGACCTGAATGGATGAAGCATACCCTTGTGAATTAACGGTAAAATCCAGTCGCACCAATCCCTGTTGCCCCTCTTGCGCTGCCCGCGGCGGATAATGCCAAACGAGCGAGATAGCATTACGCATCGCAGTAAGATAACCTCCATAGCGATAAGAATTAGTGTTGATGTCAATGATTTCGTCTGCTCCATCCTCCTCTTGCCAAGCCACGTCAGCCATCGCTTGTGCTGATCGCTGTAAAAATTCCGCATAGGTATCCTTGTTTGCCGCTGGATTTGCGATCAAGGTTTTAGCGGTTGTCTTGCCTTTGGTAGCAGTAGGATTGTGCGGCGACGCTGACACAATAGGTGGCGGAACGCTTTTCGCTTGCGGTGGCGCAACTTTATCAGCGCTTGTCTGCTGCTTATCAGTATGGGGAACACTAGTGAGTGGGGTATCGGTGAGGGCAGGGTGCGGTATAACTTTCACCCGCAGCGGTGGCTGTGGCACAGGCGAAGACGATAACATCAAAAAGTGTAGCCCTGCCCATAGCAGTGCGTGAGCTGCGACCGCGATAACTAGGCAACGTAGATAAGAAGACACGACTACTACCCTTGCGTCTTCGGTTGTAATAATCGTAATATCGGTGAGGTATGCGCATTACTTTGTAGGTGTTGAATGTTTTTTATCCTTTTATTGCTCACTGTTGGCTGTGCAACTACCAGCGCAGTTGACGATGATTACCTCACTGCTGTTGATAAGTATAACAAGGGAAGATACGACGAGGCTATCAGTCAACTAGGTCTATTCAAATCACACCACCCCTACGACCGCAATGCCATCACAGCTGAACTGCTCATCGCTGATGCCCAGTTTGCCCTCAAGCAATATGACGAGGCACTTTATGCTTATCAACGCTTCGTTCAACTGCATCCGCATCATGAGCGGATTGCCTATGTTTGGTTTCAAATCGGCAAGGTCTATTGGGCACAAGCACCAGCCGCGATCAACCGCGACCAGGACAAGACCAGGCAAGCGATGGAGATCTGGCGCAAACTGATAACCCAACACCCTCGCAGTGAAGAAGCAACCAAAGCCCAAGCCCTGCTCCGCGCTGGCGATAAGCGAATTGCTAGCAGTATCGCAGCAATCGCAAAATTTTACTGTGCACAGGGGATATATCATTCGTGTGCTTACCGCTATCTACAGCTAGCAGCAACAACCAACGACGACGGGCTGGCGAAATCAGCAACGATGAAGGCAGCATCAGCATTAGATAATTTACTACAAACGCAATCTGCCAACCCCGACGACAAATCAAACATTTATTTTAACGCATACCCTGCACCTGTTGACCTTCAGAGCTATATCAACAAGCTTAAAAGTAAAGTTAACTAGACACGCCTCTGCGGGTTAAGAAAGCAAATAGCATAATAATATCATCAACGATGGCAATAATCGCAGGCAACACCAGCGTAGTAAGGAAAGCACCACCCAACACACCCCAGCCCAATGCCATCGCCAATGGCACAACAAACGGGTCATAGCCACCAATGCCGTAAACCGTCGGCAAGATGCCAGCCGTAGTAGTAATCGTCGTTAAACATATCGGACGCAAACGCTTACATGCCGCCTGCTTTAGGCTTTCACGTCTGTCCAGCCCTGCCCTACGCCCACGGTTGATAAAATCAAGCAATACGATCGCATTGTTCACTATCACCCCTGATAAAGCGATGATACCAATCATTGCTAAAAAACTAAACGTCCGCTGATGCATAAAGAACGCAACCGTTACCGCCATTATCCCTAGTGGAATCGTCGTCGCAACGATAAGCGGTTGATACAGGTTCTTGAACAGCAAAATCAACATCAACAGAATGCCAAACAACGCAAACATAAACGACGTGCGCAAAGATGCCATGCTTTCTTTGGTGTCTTTGTCTTCACCACCAAAATGAAAAGACAGTTGCCGATACTTCGTCTCCAGCTCTTTCATCTTTTCTTTCATGCGCAGGTTAACAGCTCGTGAGTTGGTAATCTTTGCGTCAACATTAGCCGTAACTGTAACTTGACGACGGTTGTCTTCATGTTCATACACCGATATACCGCTGCTGTCTTGCCATTCGGCGACCCGCGTCAAGGAAATCAAATGCCCGCGCCGATTAGGGATTTGAATATCAGCTAAAGTATTTTCTTTGCTACGTTGCGCTTGGTTTAAAGTTACACGCAAATCAATTTCTTCATCTACACTACGAATAGAGGTGGCAATGATACCTTCAAACGCTGCCCGTATCGCCATGCCAATATCCTGTAAAGATAACGATGCCGCCGCAGCCTCTGCCTCCTTGACCTTAACATGTATCTCACCCTTGCCTTTGATGTAGCTATTCTCTATGTTGGCAACACCTTTGATGTTCGCAAGCTCATCTTCAATTTCCTGCACCGCCAACAGAATGCGGTCATAGCTTTGCCCGCGCACACCGATATTAACAGGGTCGCCAACTGGCGGGCCGCCCCGTATCTGCCGAAAGTTAGCAACCTCCAACCCTTCAGGCATTTTGATTTTTGTTTTCAGGTCATTCATTATCGTCGCCGTATCACGACTACGCGTTAGTTCATCGGTTAGATAAACTGCGGTCTGCGCATACTCCGAGCCACGCTTCATGTTGCGCATATCTTCCATGCCTTGACGACCGATGGTGCTGGTGTAGTGCTTGAGTTCATCGGCAGGCAATGCTGCGACTAAATCTTCATACGGGGCGATAAGCCGCTCGGTCTCTGCCAACGAAGTGCCCGTCTTCGCCTTAAAATCGATCCGAAAGGCATCCACCGCACCTGGCGGGAAAAGAATAAATCCAACATGTTTGACTGCTAAATACATTGAACCAGCAAACATGCCTAACACCAGCAACAGCACAACATAACGAAGCTTGATAACACCACCAAGAATAGAGCGATACGGACGCACCATGAATGGTTGCCATACTTTAGTCGTAAAGAATGACCCAGAGATGCTGCTTTTTTTTATGCGCACCCAAGTAGCTAGGTGGTGTGGTAAAACAAAAAAACATTCCCACAGACTGACCAACAGGGATACAATGACTGCCACAGGAATATAGTAGATAAACTTCCCGAAGATACCTGTCATAAACATCATCGGCGCAAAAACAATCACCGTCGTCATCACCGAGGCTGTAACAGGCGACCAGATATTCTGCGTGCCAAGTATCGCTGCCTCTTCAGGACTGTGCCCATCCTCAATAAAACTCTGGGCATTCTCGGTGATAACAATGGCATCATCAACCAGCATGCCGACAACGATAATCAAGCCCATCATTGAGATAAGGTTCAAAC
>JAPPIL010000085.1 GCA_028877195.1 Pseudomonadota bacterium | reverse complement strand
TGTGTGCTAGCGAAGGGAGAGAGGTGCGGAGAGAGGGAACTCAAGTGAAATGAGGGAAAGACCAAGTGAACTTGGTCTTTCCGAATGAGCGCAGAGTCTGTTGCTCGTAGAGCGACTAACGCCTCTCGTATAAAAAATAGGCATTACTTATGCAACAAAGCCGATACAGGGGGATGGCTTTCAACAAATACGGTAGACGGTGCGATTGCCGAGTGTCTGCACAGGACGGTAGTTGTGCTGGTAGTGGTCGGTGAACAGCTGGAGCTGCGCTGCCGATATACCCATCATAGTGGTCATAATAATCCACTCAACCCCTTCGCTACATGGTGGTGTTGTTAGCGAACCCCGATAATGCCAAGCACTGCTATTGGCTGGTCGCAGTAAGCGCAAGTCAACTTGGTCAGTGAGCACATGTTTGCCTGCTAGCACAGGTATCTTTGACCAAACAGGAATTAATGCTTGGTTGGCATGTTCCCTGACCTGAAAAAAAATTCCAACGACAGCGATGCTCCCCTTATCATCAGCATGAACAAGATGTAGTTCCAATGGGAAAGATTTACCCGCAACTAAATGCTCACTGCGATGATGAAAGTGAAACTGCTCCAGCTGGTAAACCTTGCCATTGAATTTGATCGTGTTGCCAGCAGTGCGGATGTTTGCTCGTAAGGTGTGGGCAACATGCTCAAGTTCAACATCGCTGCTGCGATAATCAAATGTGATCGGTGCAGATGTTGATGGGGTAAAATCGACAATATCTATCGGCGACTGCTCTTTGCCAGTGGCACAGAGACCACCCCAATTTTTATTGCCTTTATAGTCCCAGCAAGGTGTTTCTATTATCGTTCGCCGTGATATACTAGTCCTCCCTAATGGATAACAACTTCGCTAAAACTTGTCCTGCGTTGAAGATTGAGAACCTCACGAAGGTTTACAAGTCAGGCATCAGAGCGATTGATAACATCAGTTTTGAAGTTGCTCAAGGTAGCTTCTTTGCTCTGCTTGGACAAAATGGTGCGGGCAAGTCCACCACCATTGGGATTATCACCAGTCTAGTTAACAAAACATCGGGTAAAGTCTCGGTTTTTGGTTATGACCTTGACCAGCATCGCACTAAAATAAAGCAGATGATCGGCGTTGTGCCGCAGGAGTTTAACTTCGGCACGTTTGAAAAGACTGGCGACATCGTGCGTAATCAAGCGGGCTTCTTCGGTTTGCCACCGCGTGTCGCCGAAGCAAAAGCAAAGGAAACCCTCCAACGTTTGAAACTCTGGTATCGGGCTGAACATGTTTCGCGCTCGTTGTCGGGGGGGATGAAGCGGCGGTTGATGCTGGCAAAGTCTTTGGTTAACTCTCCTAAACTGCTGATACTTGATGAGCCGAGTGCTGGTGCTGATGTGGAGATACGCTATCAGATTTGGGAATTGTTGGGTGAATTGAGCGCCAGTGGCACGACGATTATCCTGACAACGCACTATCTAGAGGAAGTGGAGAAGCTTTGCGACCATGTCGCGATCATCAACGCAGGCAAGATAGTTGAAAACACCTCGCTGCAAAACCTATTGTCGCGTCTGAATGAACAGACTTTTCTGCTGACGATAGAGCCATCTGATGTTTTACCGACGGTGGATTCCGATAAGTATACCGTGCAGCGCCTGAACGAACAGACGTTAGAGATCAACATTTCAGACATCGGCTTGCTCGGCGGTGCTCTCCAAGAGTTGGGGCAGAAGGGCTACAAAATTAAGAACATCACCAATAAAACCAACCGTGTCGAACAGCTTTATTTAAGCATCACGAGGTCTTGAGCTTGGGGTTTTTCCGTCAATGTATCGCCAGCTATACTCTGATGCTCAAGGAGTGCCATCGTATCGTGCGCATCTGGAGTCAGTCGCTCATCCCGCCTGCGATTACGACCAGCATGTATTTCATCGTCTTTGGTAATTTGCTTGGCGACAAGATTCAGCTCGGCAACGATGTCAGCTACATCCAGTTTATGACACCAGGGTTGATAATGTTGAGCATTATCTCTAACTCCTACGTCAATGTATGTTCATCTTTTTTTAGTGCCAAGTTTCAAAAGAGCATTGAAGAGTTGATGGTCGCGTCTATCAATAATGTCGCAATCATCATCGGTTATGTCGGCGGTGGACTGTTTCGTGGGCTTGCTACAGGCACGGTAGTATGTATCATCGGCATGCTCTTTACTGAAATTACTATCCACAGTTGGGCGATGGTCTTTGCTTTCGCAATCTTGACTTCTATCGTCTTTTCATTAGCTGGTTTTACCAATGCTATTTTCGCCAAAAAGTTTGATGACATCGCCATCGTGCCAACCTTTGTCCTTACCCCGCTGATTTATTTGGGCGGTGTTTTCCACAGTGTCAGTTCCTTGCCGCAACATTGGCAATCGCTGTCAATGGCTAACCCAATTTATTATGTTGTCAATGGCTTGCGTTACGGGTTTCTCGGTATTTCAGAGGTCAATATCCTTGCCAGCTTTGCTGCTCTGGTGGTATGCGTGATGTTGTTGATGGGGGTGAATATCTATCTGTTGCGCAAAGGGGTTGGCATCAGGTCGTAGTTATGTCTGCTGACGTGGTTATTCAACGTGGAGTACAGCAATGTTTAAGAAAATTATTTTTATCCTTCTTTTGTCAGCAGGCACTGCTTATGGCGGCGGGCTAGCGACAGTTATGCAGAAGTTTCCCAAGCTGCAAGCGTTGACTGCGGCAACGATCATCATAACTTGTAGCAGTGGTTGTATGCCAAAGGCGGTGGATAGTTGGTTGCGCGGCACACGCACGGCGCAAGCACAGGCGGAGCGTATTGCTATCGGTGTTAGTGCAGCTGATAGTGAGCGTCATGTGTTTGGCTATGACAATGGCTACTTCGTGGGAGAAATCATCTCGACAAGCGAGTCTTATCACACGATAAAATTATACAAGCATGGCCGCGACCAGCAGATCAGCAAAAATGCGGTGGAAGCGGTGTTAATCCCCGACCACCCTGATATCGGTGTCATGCACGAGTTAGCGACCGACTTGGTGGGTGCGATGTATCTGCGTGGCGAGGTGGTTGGAGTTTACCGTCATCTTGAGCATGCGGACGTGCTTATCTATGCCTACCATGTGGAGACAAGCATTGACCTTGGCGGTCAAACGCAACCTCACGACGATACTATCGTTTTCCGTATCCATCGTATCGGGGGTTGATTGAGCTTTGTCCTGATGTAGCTTACAGTTGGCTGCCGCATCGCATCAATCACAGACGCTGGTAAAATAACCTGACACTCAACCCATCTTTTCTTGTTAGAGTGTCGGTGTAAAGTGTCGGTGTAAATTTTTTTCTCGCCTAACATGTTGATATTGTTGGCATAAAGCAAAATAACAGCGACATGGTTGCTGATCGGAGTGTCGGTGTAAAGTGTCGGTGTAAATTTTGTCAGGAGTTTACCTTTTGAAGTAAGGCAGTTAAATTAGTGCTGCATGGATTGAGGCAAGGCAGTGGCAAGAATCGGCACTAGAGAGGTGCTTGGCATTGGGGAAGAGAGTGAACAAGTCGAGTTTAAGGAGCAATTCACTCCAAGAGCGGGGCCCACGTTAGTGGCTTTTGCCAATGCTCGTGGTGGTAAGCTGTATTTAGGTGTCTCCGATGCGGGGCGGGTGGTCGGCGTTGAAGATATTAACAAACTAAAAAGTGATATTCAGCATCTCGTTAGTAATTGCCAACCAAGTATTACAGTTACAATGCGCAAGGAAACTCTCACGAGCAGTTCCTCCAAGCCTATTTTGGTTGTATCCGTTCAAGAAGGTGAGAACAAGCCATACGCCTACAACAATGTGTGCTTCACTCGTGAAGGGACATCGACCAAAGCTATGCGACCCACAGAAATCATTGCCCTAGCTGAACAAAGTGAACGCATAAAATTTGATCGTGGTGTGTGTAAAAAATTCGACTATCACAAACACTTCGACAAAAATAAACTACAGCTATTTCTGAAGAAGGCTGGCTTACCTGCGTGTGGCGATGAAAAAGAAGTAATGGCGACGCTTGATAATCTGGAAGTATTGAGTAAAGCGAAGAGCAAAGCTCACCCTGTATTCAACAATGCGGGGGTGTTGTTCTTCGCAAAAGATTTGCACAAAATATTTCAGCATACGGAGGTTGCTTGCGCCTCATATAAGAATGAAGAAAAGACCTTCATCATTGATGCTGAACTGTTCAACAGTGATTTGATCGCTAATGTTGAAGGAGCGATGCAGTTTTTAAGGAAGAATCTCCGTTTGGAGTATCATTTTGTGGTAGGGCAGTTACAACGTCAGGAAGTGCTTGAAATTCCTGAAGATGCCTTGCGTGAAGCGCTGATCAATGCGGTTACTCATCGTGATTATCTACATGATGGTGCTAGTACCGTTGTAGAGATCTATACGAATCGTATTGAAATTAGCAACATCGGTGCATTACCTAGAGGTTTAGACAGCAAGGATTTTGGCAAAAGGAGCGTGCCACGCAATCGTCTTCTGGCCGAGTTGATGCACAGAGCCAAAGTATGTTGAGAGGTTTGGTATGGGGATTGGCAAGATGCGACAACTAGTTAAAGAAGCCAAGCTCCCCGCGGTTAAGTTTGATTATGGTGGTAATTTTTTCACCGTAACTTTTCGGCGCAAGTCAATACACAGCAATGCAGGGCATGGCAATGGACGCACATCACGCTTGTCAAGGCTACTGGACAGCATCGACGATGGCACGTTCCAAAAATCTTTGTTTGCTGCGAGCGAGGGTGTTAGTCAGCGAGCGATTGAGCGCGACCTTAAGCATCTGCGCGAGCAAGGCATGATTGTCTTTACGGGTTCAACAAAAAATGGTCGCTATCTTGTTGCCAAAAAATTCCCTAAAAAATAAGCGTGTGTCGGTGTAAATTTTAAGATTTATTATCACACTCCGATAACAGCCATCAGATGAAGTGGACAGAAGCAAAACTAGAAGCTATTGCCAAGAATTTACGAGGCGGCCGTCTTACCCGTAAGGAAATTGCAGATAAGTATGGCATTACACCCAAACAATTGAGCACCTTGGTGTTTAGGTTTCCTAAACTTAAAGCTGCTGCTGCAGAAGGCAAGGATATTCTGCAGCGAAGAGCAGCTAAAAAAGCAGCGATAACGAGACAGAGAGAACAGAAACAGGAGGTTAGGAGCAAGACGAGGAAACCCATAGTGTGGAGGGAGGTGGTTTTAAAAGAGTTGTTTAGGCAGCAAAAAGGTTTATGCCCGTTGTGTAAATACCGACATGCACCGCCCAGAGCATGGAGTAAGCTGCAGGTTGACCATATTATTCCTAGAGTCAAAGGAGGCCAAGATCTTATGGAGAATTTGCAAATGACCTGTGCACATTGCAACCGAAAAAAAGGTGGTAGATGGCATCAGTGATGCGAACGAAGCGATTGCTTGCCTAATCACGCCACTGAACTATAAAATGGGGTGAGGTCAATGCTTACCCTTGCCCACCTCGGATTTTCACCGAGTGGATTAGTTGCGCTTCTTGGCGCACAGGGAACGTCTCTCCGCAAACAAATTGAAATAACCCTAGCTAATCCTGTATGTTGATAGCGGTGCTAGGCAATGTGGAGATATATGTATGTATGAAACGACGGACTTCAAAAAAGGATTGTGGATTGAGTATCGCGACCAACCATGGACTATAGTTGAGTTTCAGCATGTCAACCCAGGCAAAGGTTCTGCTTTCGTCCGCACTAAACTCAAGCATCTTGAGACCGCACAAGTGTTAGACGTAACGTTCAAGGCCGGCGTTGATCGTGTTGGTGTCCCCGATGTTGAAGCGAAGACCGCCCAGTTCCTCTACAAGAATGCCGATGAGTATACCTTCATGGATAGCGCAACCTTTGATCAGTTTGTCATCAAGGAACAGGAACTTGGCAACAATGTGTATTTTATCATTGCGGGTAGCAACGTTAAGGTAATGTTCTATCGCGGCAAGCCAGTAACTTGCGAAGTAGATAATTTTATTGAATTAAAAGTCGCCGAAGCACAACCAAACATCAAGGGCGATACTTCCTCTGGGAGCGGCAAACCGATAACATTAGAGACAGGGCTAACGATTACGGCCCCATTCCACATTAGCAAGGGTGATACGGTCAAGATAGATACCCGCACCAGCACCTACATCGAAAAAGTGAATGTCAACAAAGTGAAATAAACAGGCAACACATATGGACACCACCAACATAGAACACCTAATGCGTTTGATGTCCGAGCATCAAATCCATAAGCTAGAGGTTTCCGACGGCGACCTCAACATCAAACTAGTGCGCGACAGTGCGACCGAGCAGGCGGCTATCTCACCACCTCCAGCCGCGCCACCAACCAGCCAAGCACTCACGCCACCGCCGCCAAGCGACACAACCGTCATCAGTTCACCGTTTGTTGGCACATTCTATCGTTCCTCAAGCCCAGACGCGACACCATACGTTGAAGTCGGGGACATGGTAAAGAAAGGCGATGTGCTCTGTATCGTTGAAGCGATGAAACTGATGAATGAGATTGAAGCCGACAAAAGCGGCAAGATAGTTGAAATCCTCGTTGAAAACGGCAAACCAGTTGAGTTTGATCAACCGCTAATCGTGATCGAATGAACAAAATTCTCATCGCTAATCGCGGCGAAATCGCAGTTCGCATCATCAGAGCATGCCGAGAGCTTGGAATAAAAACAGTAGCGGTATTCTCAACCATCGACCGTGATGCTCTCCACTGTCGCCTCGCCGACGAGTCCTACTGTATCGGCTCGCCACCCAGCAAGCACAGCTATCTGTCTATTCCCCAGCTAATGAGTGTTGCCGCTGTCAGTGGTAGCGATGCCATCCATCCAGGCTACGGCTTCCTCGCCGAAAATCACAAGTTTGCGCGGGTCTGTGAGCAGTATCAAATAAAGTTTATCGGCCCCACATCCAAGCATATCAAGCAATTGGGCGATAAACTCACTGCTAAACAGCTAGCCAAAAACGAAGGTGTCCCGCTGCTATCGGGTTCTGATGAACCTTTACACACTTTTGAGGAGGCTCAAGCCGCTGCCAAGAAAATCGGCTACCCCTTAATCATCAAAGCCGCAGCAGGTGGCGGCGGGCGTGGCATGCGGATCGTCAGGTCAGCTAAACATTTACAAGAAAACTTTCTCACCGCTCAACGTGAGGCGGAGACATTCTTTGGCAACGCACAGGTGTTTATTGAAAAGTTTCTGACCTCCCCTCGCCATGTTGAAATTCAACTCGTCGCTGATGAGTTCGGCAATGCTATCCACTTGGGCGAGCGTGATTGTAGCATTCAACGTCGTCATCAAAAGATAATTGAAGAATCGCCTTGCCCGACGATTACGAAAAAAATACGCACTCAACTAGGCAATGCGGCATTAAAAATCGCCCGTTCCGTCAAATACATTTCGCTTGGCACAGTTGAGTTTCTGTTAGACCGCGACAACTCGTTTTATTTTATTGAGATGAATACTCGCATTCAAGTTGAGCATCCGATAACCGAACTGGTTACAGGCATTGACCTCGTGAAAGAACAAATTCGTATTGCGTGCGGCGAAAAGATAGACCTCAAAGGCTCTAATTTCCAACCACGCGGGCATGCGATTGAATGTCGTATCAATGCTGAAGATGCGATTACTTTCGCCCCTAACCCTGGCCGCGTGCATGACTTCCATCTTCCCAGCGGGCCTGGCATTCGCATCGATAGCATGCTGGTCAAAGACTGCTACATTCCGCCTGACTATGATTCGATGATTGCTAAACTTATCGCTTATGGCAACAACCGCGAGGAGGCGTTAAACCGCATGCGCCGTGCTTTACAAGAGATGCAGGTCAATGGCATCAAGACCAATATCAACTTCCACCTCAAGGTCATCGACCATCCAACCTTTCGCAAGGGCGACATTTCAACAAACTTTATCGACGAGTTGTTGAGCACCAGCAAGTAGGGGTAAATTATTTTCGCTAAACTCTTTGAGAAGTTATCGTTTTCATCACACACTTTACAAATCAAGTATCTATCGCTCTTACACCGACTGCTCTTGAGTTGGTTGCGAATGCGAATTATGCCGCGCAACTTCGCTCCTTTTCGCGGCAAGCAAAATATCTGCTATGTCTTAAGCAAACGCTCCTTCTCGGATTTACTGGTATTAGAACAGGTGTGTCGCAAACGTAATATCGCCCCACCGCGGGTAAAGCCAAAATTTTTACCGCAAACAACGGGACAGGCAAGCTACTTTTATCTTCAAGTTCGCAACAAGAAGGCACACACCGCTACCATAATGCGGGAAATGATCGAAGCCTTACAACAAAAACCCCAGCAAGAGATCAACATCGTGCCAGTATCGGTGTTTTGGGGACGAAATCCAGGACGCATGGAACGTTCATTCTGGCGAGTGTTTTTTTCGGATGCTGAGAATGTTCATCCGATCAAACGCTTTTTTATCATCTTGGTCAAAGGTCGAGACATCTTGGTTAATTTTGGTAACCCCATCTCTTTACAAAAATTCGTGCAACAGGACAGCTCAAGCGATTTTCTCCAGCGCAAGTTAAACCGAGTATTGCGGGTGCATTTTCGCACTCAAAAGAACAGTGTGCTCGGCCCTGTTCTTTACAACCGCCAGCATTTGATCGACTCACTACTTAAGTCTGCTAACGTTGCCGCGACAATAAACTCAGAAGCAAAGCGCAGTGGCAAAGCAATCACCGAGTTGAACAAGAAGGCGCGCAAATACCTTGAAGCTATCTGTGCTGATATGTCGCCGCGTTTCATCCTGTTGTTTTATATCGTGTTGACTTGGGTTTTCAAAAAAATATTTGCTGGTTTAGAAGTAAAAACTCCCCCGCAACTTGCGGACGCAGCACGCACCGATGAATTGATTTACTTGCCTTCCCATCGTAGCCACATGGATTATCTGCTGTTGAGTTATGTTCTCTACAAGGAAGGGCTGATGACCCCCCATATCGGCAGTGGCGACAACCTCAATATCATGCTTATCGGCACTCTCCTGCGTAAAGGCGGGGCGTTTTTTTTGAAGCGCAAGTTTCGTGGCAACCGTCTTTACACGACGCTGTTCTCTGAATACATCCATCACCTTGTCAGCAAAGGCTATCCTCTCTGCTTCTTCTTGGAGGGTGGCCGCAGCAGGACTGGTTACTTGCGTGAACCCAAAACGGGCATGCTGGCAATGATTGTCAACAGTTATCAGCGTGATAGTTTTCGCAAAATTTCGCTTGTGCCTGTGTATATCGGCTATGACCGTGTGATTGAGGCAAACTCATTGTTGAATGAAGTCGGCGGTCAAAAGATTGCCGATGAGTCCTTGTGGGAGATAATCAAAGCGCGAAAGATTTTAAAGTCTTCTTTTGGCAAGGTGTACGTCCGCTTCGGTGAGCCGCAGCCGTTAGATAATTTTATGACTGACGTGGATAAGCCGTTCAATGAAAAGGTTAACTCGCTCGCACAAGTCGTCATGAAAAAAATTGTGAATAATACGGTGTTAACGCCTCATTCTATCATTGCTACTATTTTGCTTGCTAAAAAGCACCGATCAATCGCAATCAGGGAGTTCACCACTGTATTCAAAGCCATACGTCATCTTGCCTTGCGGTTAGAGTGGCACACAACCGCGAACTTTGAACACTTAAGCCACGATAAACTTTTACAGACCGTAAGCAAGATGAAGCAGATAGACCGTTTTTTATGTAAGACAGGCGACGATATATTGTATCTAAAAAACAAGCACGACCCTGCGATGGTCTATCTTGCTAACAACTGTGTGCCGATATTTCTTATCCCTTCACTAATCGCTCACTTTGCGAAGAATGCGAATGACCAGCAAATCAATAAACAAGACATAACTGTCAAGGTCTCTCGTTATCATCGTTTGATGGCGCAGGAATTTTTCCTCACGCATGACCAACATACTGATACGGTCATCAACCAGACGCTTACAGAAATGCTTGCGATTGGTTTGCTGACCTTTGATCAAAAGCCAAAATCAAATAAGAAACGCACACTCTTAACAACGCTTAGCAACATTACGTTTGATATTACCTCACGCTATGAACTGCTATTTCAAATGCTTGCTGACCTCGACACCGATACACCGCACTCTTTTCACGACTTATGTAATAGCTTCTCACTTCTTCTCAATCGCACAGCCTTGTTACAGGGTGGCATGATTTCTGAATTTAATCGTGAGAGACTTGCCGCCATTCAGCTTGGCAGCCTCAAGCGGCTGGGTGTCCTGATCGATAGCGGTGATGGTTTAGTGAATATTCAGCCCGAATCTTTATTACGGTGAGTGATTAGGGAGTTTGGAATAAATCAAGATAACGCTGATACAAGAATACGCGGTTGCGGGCACGACCGCCAAGCTCCTTCAGAATGCCGCTAGCACATCCTGTAGTGAGCTTTGTGTTCCCTCAATTTGACTTGATAACACCGCTTCCTGACGCACATAGCTAAAGACAAAAAAATCTGGGTCAGGCAATGACGCAGCCACTCCGTCCAGCCGTGCCAATGCTTGCCTGCTTCCATATTAAGACTTGCGCGCAACATAGACTGTGCTTCCCATTATATTAAACTTTAGCTCCTCTAAATGTTAATATAGACGGTTATCTTGTTCGGATCAAAGTGGGGGGCAACACCGGCTTTGTTGCATAACTAACATCTCTCCTTTTTAGTATGCGGAGGGCTTTCC
>JAPPIL010000200.1 GCA_028877195.1 Pseudomonadota bacterium | reverse complement strand
AATCGAATCAGCAATGGCGCTTGCTCAAGACTTACAGGCAGCAAGAGAGAAGGCTAATAAGGAGGAATTCAAGGAAACGTTTGCCAAAGCTAAAGAGCATGCTTCGGCGGCAGGAGAAGCGCTAACGGGTGCTGCGGGCAGATACAGGCAGGCTTTTGACGCTTTTATCAACGAAATCAAGAGGGGGATTGATGACAGTAAAACCGAAGAGGAGAAGATATTCTATATATCGAAAGTGTTGTTATATTGCGCCAGCTCTCTCGTCGGCATTTATTTGGGCAACTCTATTCACGGTAAGTGCAGCAAGATGTTTGACCTCGCTAGACATCGTGGTATGTTCGTGCATTCAGTTATCCCAACCATTTTTATTAAGCTGCTAGCGAAACTTATGTTGAGGTTGGTTGACGCTGTTTACGCGAAGATATGCGACGGCGAAGAAGGCAAGGAAACGCTCGTGCTGATAAAGCGTAATCTTGGCATGATTGCTAATGGAATGTCGTTTGGTGGCGTTTCTCATCCAATACAAGGCGGTGTTTTGAATTTGTCAGGAGTTGTCGGAGGCATAGATTTGGATCTGACTAATGATAGCACAACGCTGGATGATCATGCGTTTTTAGTTGTCAATGCGTTCTTTCGCAGTTTATTTGGCGGCGGGTTTGTTGTCGATGCCCGTCACGAAGCAAGGAAAAGCGCTGCGTAGATTTTTTGCTGTTGCTACGTCGGTAAATATTGCCTCGTTAAAAAGCCAGTTTATTTAGCGATTGAATCTCTAATCTCTGCATTATTGATCTAATTATCCTAAAGCGGATAGGAAATCGCCGCTTGTATGGCTTGAGCATTTCTAGTTCTGTTTAAATGAATAGATGGGCTGTTGTTATGTAGACTGGTTTGGTAGTAGTCATCGCTATTTGATTGGTGCAAGAGTATGACGGTTGTAAGTGCAACACCACCAACTACAACTACCCCGATCGCTATCAGCGCTGCAAAATTGATAGGTTCAGTAGAAGATGTGCTGCTGCTGCCGCCATGACAATGATAGGGCTGCGATCCTGCGTGGCAACCCCGCGGATTTAACCCGCCTGGATGTCCGATAGCAGTATTCGCCCAAGCGGTTATCGCTAAAACCGCTACTAACTTTGCCGTCCTCATGTGTCTTTTATCGGCACTTTTTTGCCTAGCTGAAGGTTAATTGATAAATGCGCCACCTACATGCGGAGGCAATCTGATAGAATTTAGACAGAACATAAAAATGGTGTTGGCTTTGATTAGGACTGGTGTATGCGCAAGGCGGTAAAGGTTGCAGCGATTGAGGATGCGACTAGGACATTAGAGAGGTTTAATGTTCTGCATTCGCATAATTGGTGGAATCATATGCGCTTGAGTTTGGTTCAGTATGTGCTAGACCAAAGACCAAAGACCAAAGACCAAAGACCAAAGACCAAAGACCAAAGACCAAAGGATAGCTTACTAGATTTTGGTTGTGGCAAGGGAATACAGTTAGCACAGCTTAAAAAATCGCATCCTTTTATTAGTTATGCTGGCTATGAACCCTACTTGATCAGCAAACAAGTGGATAGCTCAATTCCTTTGTTTAGGAGTTTGAGTGATCTGGCAGGCCGAAAATTTGATTTCATTACTGCACTTGACGTGATTGAACACATTGAAGGTGATCTTCAGGCGTTAAGAGAAATGCATAGCCTTTTGACAGAGCATGGTGTTGTCCTTATTCATGTTCCTGCATATATGCATCTATGGAGCGCAATGGATTTTCTTGGCGGCCACTATCGCCGCTACACCAAACGCAACCTGATGGCTGTGGTGAAGCAAGCTGGCTTCACAGTGGTAGAAATTTTTTACATCACTCCTTTTGCTTACCCAGCTTACCTGCTGCGCAAATATGTTTACCAAGTGTTGGCGTTTTTCGGTAGCAACCAGGATGTAAATACTTTTACGGATAATGTGCCGATAGACCCGCTAAAGATTCCATCTATGCTCGTAGCTTTGGAGTTAGCACTAATCAAGAAAACTAAACTGCGCTCGCCATTTGGTTCATCGCTTTTTTGCTATGCGACGAAAGCAAGCTAAAACCAAGTATCAGGATTAGCAGGGTTGTCTTTGCGTTTGAGGATGATGATGCCACCAAATCTAGGTTTAGTGTGCGGTTTGAAGGCATGCAAATTTAGTTCTGGGCTTTGAGTCTGGTGGGCTAAAAGAGGTATGCGGTGCGATGTCCAGTTCTGACTGTAGAGACGTTGGGGAATCACGGAGTATTTTCTATGCATAAGAATGACAATCCAGTCAGGAATGATTCTAGGGTCAAGGAAAAGAGATTGACGCACGCTTGTTCGTACAGAAGGAATCGGGTGATCTCTGTTGATCAAACAGCATAGCAACACATGATCACCGATGTAAAACAGGATGTTTCTCCGAAAATCTATTTGGGGAATTGGGTGGAGAAACAATAGATCATCCTTTTTCGCGTTTTTACGCAAATACTTTGCGACCTCATCAATGGGGTCAGGGCGATATGGACGATGGATTTCTTTGATGAATGAAATTAAATGAAGCCCATGCATGGACTCACCCGTGTAATGATTCCGAACTTCGAATGGAATTGCACCAATGCTTGAGGACAAAAGAGCTATCATCAAAACTGCTCCAAGAAGCTTTCTTCTGGATAATAGCCAGTCGATAAACATCGCTTTCATGGTGAGTAGCAAGGGCAGTGCGGGCGGAAGATATTGCAGATTGATAAAGTTAATGAAGCTGTCATCGTGATGTCTTTGCATGGATAATAACACAGAAAAAACAAAAAATAGCATTCCTAATAAAATTAGCTTCCGCAACCCAGAAAAGTTAATTCGATCCATCAATTTGCTGCGACAAAATATCCAATACATGAAAAACCAAATGCAGATCCACCAGCACAACCAATCAGCAGCGATGATCGTTTTGATTCCTATCCATAGCTTTAAAAGGTGGTGATACCAATGCCAGTAAATATTTCTCTCTCCAGCATAGTCAGCTCTGACCTCTGCTATGCTTGATAGTGCCTCAACAGCAGAAAGATATGTGATGCCAACAAGGGCGATTAGCAAGACAGCACCCCCGAACACCAACCACTGCTTCTTGCTTGTTACGGCTGTGCGCAGCAGCGCATGGTAAGTTGCGATGGTTAATATGGTTGCTGATCCTATGCTGTAATGATTTAAAAAAGCCAACAGCCCCATGGTGGTGAGCGCTACTGCCCAGAGAGTGTGCTTGCTTCGCCAATACAGTTCGTAAAAATAAACACAAGATAAAAAGCTGAATACTGCGAATGATGAGTAATGAGCTTGGCGTAAATAGAGAAGTAGCTGAACTGATAGAGTAGCAAACAGGAAGCCCAAAAACTGTAAGCGATGGTTATCTGGAAGTTGTTGCCTCAATAACATCAAGAACATTATCAACGCCAGAATACCGATGAATGCATGCACGCTGCGAGCGCCGATTTCATTGTATCCGAAGATAGCTATGCCAAGAGCACTAAACACATACATCACTGGCGGCCAAATTGATTCTCCTTTGGAGTTTAAATTAACATCACCACTACCGAAGGAGTCGAGATTGCGTTCCCCCCAAAAAGTAAATGTTCCTGTTTCAAGAAAAATTTTCCCTACACGTGCGACGTGTGCTTCATCATCATAAAGTAGCGAGTAGTCTAGATTAACCAAGCACAGGTAGCTGGATATGCACAGCAACAAGCCTGTTAGCCATGTGTAGGGGTTAGAGCGGGCATGTTGGATTATCTTTAAAACCATGTATTAGGACTTGCTGGATTGTCTTTGCGTTTGAGGATAATTACGCCGCCATTAAGATTGTGCTGTGGCGGGATGAAAGAATGCATGTCGATTTCAGGTCTATGTGCTTGTGCTGCGAAAATGGGGAGATGAACGGATGTCCAATTGCGAGAATAATTATCCTTCATTGCGTCTTGCCATGCTTGGTTTATTTTTGGGTAGTAAACTACAATCCAGTCGGGAGCAACGTTCCTATCAAAAAATAGCGAAGGACGGAGATTTGCAATCTTTGCCGACAGTCGCTGGTTATCTGTTTCTATTTGGCAGCAAAACAGGATGTGATTGCCGATATAAGGGATCATATTATTTTGGTGTCCGTAATAGCCTGGCACGTGCACAAGATCATCTTTATTGGCGTGTTGCTTCAGATAATCAGTGACTTCTCGTATCCCATCTGGGAGATATGGGCGATGAATTTCTTTGATGAAAGACACCAGCCAAAGCTCATGCATAGAAATGTTTGTATATGTGTTGATTAAATTTAGCGGAAACGCGCCTACACCGCTGCTTATTAAAGCTAAGAAAACTGCTATCGCAATGGGCTTGCTTTTGCTAGTCAACCAATCAATAAACAACCCCTTCATCACCAAGAGGAACGGTAGAGCGGCTATAAATAGACGAAGTTCAACCCATGTATGCGGGGTGAGAACAGTGCTAAAAAGAAGCAAAAGAATGCCTAGATAAATTAATCTGTGAGACGAGATAACAGAGGGTGGTGGTTCTGATTGCTGTTGGCGTTTATAAAGAATCCGCTGGAACAAAAACCAAAGACATACAGACCAAGATAGCCAGTCGGCTCCCGCAATGGTCTTCGTCATTGTCCAAAGTATCTCTAGACGATTAGCTTCATGTTTTTGATAAAAATGTAGCATTTCATGATCAACCGAGATAACGCCAAATGCATACAAGTAGTAGCCGCTAACAAGTGCTATTAGTAAAGGCATAAGGCTGAACATTAACCACTGTTTCTTCGTTGTCTCCGAGGCTCTAAATGTTAAATGGTAAATAGCTATTGAAACCATGCTTGCTGTTCCTATGGTGTAGCTATTCATAACTCCTATCAGTCCAAAAGCTGCTGCGCCGACAAGATTGCCTAAATGTCCCTGCCGCCAATAACGCTCGTAAAGATAGAAGCAGGCTAGGCAGCTAAACACCGCAAGAGCAAAGTAGCGTGCTGATCGAAAATAAAGCAGCAACTGCGGCGATAAAGCGACAAACATGAAGATTAAACATCGCAACCTAGGGCTATCTGGGAAGTGCTGTTTGAGAAGTAGCAAGAACATAACCAGCGCTAACACACCGATAAAAGCGTGCATACTCCGAGCACCAATCTCATTGTAGCCAAATAGTTTTATGCCGAGAGCGCTGATAACATACTGTAGTGGGGGAATCACTTCTTGGAGATTGGAATTGAGATTCATGCCATCAGCATCAGACGCAAGATTCCTGCCATCCCATGCGGTAAGGGTGCCAGTTTTTAGTAGATTATTAGAGATATTGTAGGTGTTCGCTTCATCCTCCCACAGCAATGAATAATCTAGGTTCACCAAGCAGAGATAGCTCGATACGCACAGTGTTAGAGCGGTAAAGATTGCCCATCTATGCTTGCATGCATGTTGCCATAGATTTGACGTGTTCATTGATTTCTAGTTTACCAAGAATTTGTGTCAATTGGTGCTTCGAACTACTAGCCATTCTGTTGATTAAGAGCCTAGCTAAAGTCTAGCGGGCACATCCCGATGAGTCTTACGTATGGACAGTTGGGCTGTAGTAGAATGAGAAACACATACAAGAATTCGGCAGCGTCTCATTCACGACACTTCTTTTCTACAGTGGTGACTCGCTATACACGAGATTGAATGAGTGGTGGTGTTAGGGGGGAAGGTCAGCAAGGTCATGGCAGCGGATTATGACAGGAGAGAATATGATGGTGTTGCCGACTTGGTTGACACAAAACTTTCGGATGAAGCTGATTGTGGCTGGAATCATGTTTGCTACTGGTGTGCTTTACATGGGATGGCGAGATCTTGCCGCTGAAGCCAGAGCTTTCATGGAGTATAAGCGGGAGCACTTGGAGAATGCGAACTGCTTTCCATCATGGAAACGAGATGGCGGGAAGGGAGTATGACGAAGCAAGGTAAGGCTGATTTGCCATACGTGATGATAAGGGTTGGTATAGTGGCGGTTATCACCGTCATTCTTTGGTCAATAGCATGGTTGTTATACAGCATACGATAAGCAATTTAGGAGAGGGTCATGAGCAGGTTTCTGAAAAAAAATGCTGCGGGTTTTTCATTGTTGGAGTTGATGGTAGTCGTGGCAATCATTGGCATCTTGGCATCGATGGCTATCCCACGCTATAACATCTTTAGAGCGAGAGCTAGGCAGGGTGAAGCAAAGACCAGCCTCGGCGTTATCTTCACATTGCAGGAAGCGTTCAAGATTGAAAAAGAAAAGTATTACAATGGTTCTACTGCTTGGGGCGGGGCAGGCATGGACGGCCCTGGAGCTAACCATGCCACTGGTTATCTGGGAGGAGACGTTCACACCTGCACTTCCAACAGGCTAGGGTTTAGACTAGCGAACTGTGATGCCTCTCGCTATCAGTATTGGATTGATAAAAGCGCAACAGACAACGGTGTAGAGACTACGTTTACTGCTATCGCATATGCTGCTGGCGATACACCTGATGCGAGGATATTTCCAGGATGTACCCCCGCTGATAGTGGTAAAAAACCAGAGGATGCTGTTGACGGTGTGCAATGTGCACAGGGAGATGATGCCGCTGGCAAAGGGGATGCCTTTTGTATTGACCAGAATCGCACGCTTTTTAATTTTCAGGACATCGTTAATGATAGTGCATGCACGAACTAACCAAACGCTAGGTGTGTAGGAATGAGTGCTAGCCCAAACAAGAGACGAATTGAGACAATCTTAAGCGATGGGCAGCTGAAAGAGGTAATCGTTGAGTTTGAGAAAGAAAGAGTAAAAAGAGTTCTAGCAGATGAAGAACGAGCAAAGAAGAAAGCTCTTGAAGAAGAAGAAAGGGCGAAGGTCAATGAAGCTGGAGATGCGGTAGGCGGGTTTCTTTTCTTAATTATTATCGGATTGCTAGTCGCGTGGTGCATCGACTAACGAAATGCTGGGTGCGGGTGTTGAAGAATGAAAGACTTATCGGGGGATGAAATAGGCTGGTTGCATATTGTCTGTGCGATTATTTTCTCGTCGTTGATTATGTCTACGTGCGAGGAAGATGCTCAAGCAAAATCTAAAGAACGGGTTTACCAAGCACTAGGTGAGTATGACCAGCATAGCTGATGAGAGACTAATTTGCCGCACAAGGGCGCATTGGATTTACTTTGTTCCCAAGTTTTTGATCTGCATTGCTATAACGGCGCTGTTTGCCTTTCAGCCTGAAAGCAAGTATGCGGTTATCGGCTGGCTCACTGGAGGAGCCGTGTCTCTATTGTTAATAATATCGTATCTAAACCTGCAATTGACCGTAACAACACGTCGGGTTGTTAAGCGACACGGATGGCTTTGGACAGAGAAGAAAACGATAATGGTCAACAAGCTTGAGGGTATAGATACAAAGCGAGGGGTTTTAGATTGGATTTTTGGCACAGCGACGCTGGTCTTTACAGGCACAGGCTCTAAACCCATCGTAATGCCATATGTGGGCAAGCATGAGGATATGCAAGAACTTATAGCGCAGTCAACAACAGCTGCCTAGTGGCGTTAGGAGGATGGGAGCATGAAGATAGCGCTGGCAATTGCTAGGCTTTTAACCCCAAAACACAGGCTGGATAATGTGCCCACTTTTGCGGGGGGCAATACCACGCTCTGCTAATACTAGCATTGCTGTGAGTTTGCCGCTTTGCTGAATCGTGGCGGGTAATTAGGATGTTATGGCATAATAATGCTAGAAATAGTAATTATGCGAGGCGAATTTGAAGTCCTTAAAAAGGAAAGAGAAAATGCCACCTCAACAAATGTCCATGATTGCTATCCTATTGGAACTCCGCACGCTTTTTAAGCCTGTAAACGGCGAAAAACCTGCTCACAACGGCTCAAAAGAAAGAGCAGACCAACTGCTCGAAGAATTAAAATCGCGACCTAGTTGGTGGCTTTGGTAGATAAGACAGACGCAGAGCGAGAGTCTGAATATAACAGGCTAGCACCCGATAGGTGGCTTAAAGGAATAACCGCTTGGCTTGGGGTGATAAACGGAAGCTTGCTAATCCTAATCCAGATAACGCACCTAATATCTTCTTGGTTCGAATAACTACTCTTTACTATGCCCGCCAGCACGAAACCCTTGAATACACATTCAAAGCAACACCAGAGGCGCTAGAAATGCTTGAACGCATGCAGCAAATACAAGATAATCAGCAGCAGTTGAAAGCAAAATATTTGCCAGCTGATAAGAGTCAGATGCAATGAACAAAGAAGGAGAGTGACTGTGGCAATTAACAAAAGCCCAAGTGAGCTGCTGGACTCGTTCAAAGACGGGGTAGATAGCGCTATTAAATTAAAGGATGCTAGCAACCTTAAGAGCTTTGAAGATTCTGTAGACAATGCCTCAAACAAAAGAACTAACCTTAACGATGTGCTGGATAAGCTGGGTGATAGAATACAAGCATTTATGAACTACACAAAAAAACTAGATGACCTTTGCAAACATCTGAAGGCTAGAAAAAAACTGACTAACGTTAGCTTCAATAGCGTAGCGTATAAGCAAAATAGCCTTAAAGGGGAGATGAACAAGCAGTTAGAAAGACTAGATCCAATGTCACATATGAAGTCCTCAATCTTAAATAATGACTTGGATACAGCTTTATACGAATCTTCAAATCCACGTGAAGTCCTAGACGGTAAACTGATAAATGCTTTGGACAAAGGCATAGCAAGCACTCTAGAAACCAAACTAGAGGATGCATTAGATGATAACGTTAAAAAGATTGTGGATGACCTATGGATAGGTCAATAATCTGTTTTCTAGACACAATCTTGTGGAAAGGGAAGTGCGAGAATCATTAAGGAGCATTAGTATTGCTACCTAGCTCCTTACATTCCGAACACTCTACATGGTAATCCAGGAGTAGAGCGACATTGCTTTTCAGTTCGTTTTAACCCACGCCACATTTAAGGCGACATACTTACCCTATCGAACTTTGCTATATTTAATCAATGGGCAAGAGAAGCTTCAACGACAACGCACAGGCGGTTGGTTAAAAGAAATGACTAGTGACAAAAGCGTTAAGGGTAAAAACATATGGTGAGTTGTCAGCCTGAATTTGCCCGTAGACACGACTTCCCTCATCGCAGACCTCAAGGTGGCAATCAAAGAAGCCCAAGCGCTTATAGATGAAAAGAAACCAATAGAAGAGATAGACGCAGCCCTTGAGCGCGTCAAAGAAGCCAGGGCAAGGGCTGTTGGTTGGTTGTCGTCATCACCGTTTAGTTTGCTGTAACCTTCTTTGTTTGGCAACACCAGCATACCAAAAAGCAGCGGCATTGGTTGCTGCCGCTATCACGCTAAATTTCCTCATACAACGATCTCCTTGATCCTGCTAAACTAGCAGGATAAGAACTTGCCAAGCTTGGAGTCTGTGTTCAATGTCCCCGCTTGCTGCTGCCGTAGCGTTGTTGTCAAAAGCTCTTGGTATCGCGATCCTAGCATTGGTTCTTCTGTTTTTTACGCTCATGATCATGATTGTTTGGCGGCTAGGAGACATTCGAGACTATGCCCAGTGTACATTGCTGACGGATGATCAGAAGCTTGCAGCACAGGCGCAAATCAGACTTAAAGAGAAGAGGAGACAAACCTTGGTCATAGTTAGCCTATTGGCGTTACCTATTCCCATTATTTGGTATTTTTACGCTAAATAGCATTAAGCAAAAATCGCTATAATCTGCTTCTAATGTCAGAGTCTTCAAACAATCACTAAAGAATTATCCGAAAGCGTCGCTATTGCTAGTAACAAACATGCTGGAGGAAGTTGTGTGCGAGCAGGTGCGAGGCAAGGTGCGATCTATCGTTGCAAGCTCGATGTTTGAGGGTATCGTTCAGTTCTTAATCATAGCTTCAATCATCAGCATTATCGTTGAATCCGAACTGGCTTTTAATCAAACATACGCGACTATTTACGAAGCAATCCGTGTCATGGATATGGTTTTTATCGCTCTATTTGCGCTTGAATACTGTCTGCGTATCTATACCGCAAAGAGAAAGCGAGATTATATCTTTAGCTTTTGGGGCGTGATCGATCTCATCGCAATTTTGCCTGTGCTTCTATATGCCTTTGATGTTTGGATGATAGGTGAAAACTTCGCAGCGCTGCGCGCCCTTCGCATAATGCGGCTGTTTAAGCTCATCAGGCTACGGTTTCTTGCTTTAGCGATTAAACGTCTGCAAGAGGCTTTAAAAGCAGTCTGGTGTGAGCTTATCGTGTTTTTGTTTTTATCCCTCATAATTGTTTTTATTGCGGCTTGTGGGATTTATATTTTTGAAGGACAGGAACAGTCCGAAAAGTTCGGCACTATTATGAAGTCAGCGTGGTGGGCATTCGCAACTTTAACAACAATCGGTTACGGAGATGTAACGCCAATAACTGCTGGAGGCAAGTTTTTTGCTGGCGTAGTCGGGTTCATAGGCATCGCTATTTTTGCCCTGCCGTCTGCTTTGCTGGCAGCGAGTTTAATGAAAAAAGAAGAAGACAATGCCACGCCATCTGCAACACCACCAGCGAACAAGGCTGCTTAAGCTGCTTCTGGATATCTTCAAAGATTCTAATCGCGTAGTTGAACTAAAGGATGGGGGGGGCAACTGGCTTTGTTGCATAAGTAATTCCTATTTTTTTATGCGAGGAGCGTTCCCCTCCTCGCGCTCCTCCCCTATCGTCTCAAGACATATGCTGGTTTGAGTCAGAACAAACTTTTTACCATTCGTATGACTCATGGCA